>QNZF01000059.1 GCA_003978485.1 Persephonella sp. | reverse complement strand
GCTGAAATAGCTGGTCTTATGGCTGCTGCGAACAAGGCAATAGCGAATATGCAGGCAAAAGGATTTTCCGCCTATTCAGGAAAGGAAGGTTTCTATCCAGTTCAAGGATTTGCAGTTGCAGCAGGTAAATATGCTGTATGTATTGCAGGTAATTACGGTGTGTTTTTAGAGCTAGACAAAGCAGATTTTGACAAAACTTTTGAATTATTAGCACCTTAAAAAAAGGAGGAGGTATAGAAAGATGGCTGATTTAAAAAAACTTTTAGAAATAAAGGGAGTTTTTGCTGCAGGAGAATTTGACGATAACGGAAATTTAGTTGCTTTTGAAGGTGATATTACAGAGGAAGAGGCGGCAATGGCAGCTAAAATGTGTTGGGCAAATAATGCTATGGCTACAGTTCAAACTGAGGGTTATACTGCATTCTCCGGTCAGGAATGGGTTCCATTAAAGGGATGGGCTTTAGCTGGACCTAAATACTCTGTATGTGTTGCAGGAAATATTGGAGTTTTTGTTAAGAATGATGAAGTTTCATTTAATGAAGTTTTTAAAGCTTTACTCTCATAAAAGGTTAAATATATAGAAAGTAAAATTTTTCCTTTTTCTTTATTTTTTTTACTAATCAATTAAGGAGAGTTAAACAATGTATAAATTTTTATCTGAAGAATGGATTAAGGCTTACGCTGAAGAATGGAATAAAAACGAGAAATTAAAAGAAGGTTTAAAAAAGTTCTCAGCTAAAATAAAATATTACATAGAGGGGAGTGAGCAACCACCTGTTTACGTCAATGTTAAAAATGGTAAGGTTGTAGATTACGGATTGGCTACAAATGGAAAGTATGATTTTGAGATGTGGGCAACGCCTGAGAACTGGAAAACATTAGCTACCGGTGGAATGGGACCTAAAGCGGCTATGTTAACAAAAAAACTTAAATTTAAAGGTTCTATGATTACTGCAATGAAGTATATGTCCCCGTTTGAAGAAAGCTTAAAGATGATGTCAAAAATACCTACAGAATGGTGAAATAAATTATTATTGGTGTTTAAAATTGGATTTAAAAGTTTTAGATTACTTAACTGAAGGGATAATATTTATAACTCCAGATAAAAAAATAGGTTATATCAACAAAACAGCATCAAAAACTATAAAAAAACAGATTGGTGATGACTGTTTCGGTTTATTTTCTACCTGTAAAACGAACTGTCCTCTTGAAAAGTATAAAGATAAAGAATTTGAGACTATAAATCAGTTTGATGTTAGTCTTTCCTGTTGTGAAAAAACTGTCTGCCATACAATAACTCCAATTTTTGAAAATGGTAAATTTATAGGCTTGATAGAAGAATTTAAAGACAGTTCAAAGATAACTAAGTATATAAACGAGCTAAAAGAACAGAAGGAATTTACAGAAGCAATATTAGACTCGGTAATAGATGCAATAATTGTTATTGATGGTGAAGGTAATATTATCCACTATAACGAGGTGGCAAAGAGAATACTCTGTAAAGAGATTGACACGATAGAGGGATTTAATATTGAGATATTATTAGGCATTTCCATAAATCAACTACCTGAAGAAGGTGAAAGGGAGGATATTGATATAGAAACACCTGCCTATGGAAAGATTAAAGTATCAATGTTAACCACATCTTTAAAGAATAAAAAGGGAAAACTTATATCATTCTATATATTACCTGAATGTATGATTAATAAAGAGGCTAAAAGCAGAATTATTACAAAAAACACTAAATTTATGTCTGTTTTAGAGATGGCAAAAACTGTTGCAGATACAACTGCAAACGTATTAATTGAGGGGGAAACAGGAACAGGTAAAAATGTCTTGGCTAAATACATACATATGTTATCTTCCAGACGAGATAAACCTTTTATAAAACTAAATTGTGCCGCAATTCCTGAAACTTTGTTAGAAAGTGAACTGTTCGGATATATGAAAGGTGCATTTACAGGAGCATTTAAAGACAAACCGGGAAAGGTTGAATTAGCAGATGGTGGAACATTATTTTTAGATGAAATAGGAGATATGCCTTTATACTTACAGTCAAAACTTCTACATCTTATACAGGAAAAGGAATTTGAGAGGATTGGAGATATTAAAACTAGGAAGGCAAATATAAGAATTATTTCTGCTACTAATAAAAATCTTAAAGAGTTAGTTAAAAAAGGTTTATTTAGGGAAGATTTATACTATCGTTTAAAAGTTATACATTTAGTTGTACCTCCATTAAGGGAAAGGAAGGAAGATATACCGTTATTAGTAAATTACTTTTTGAAAAAATTCTCAGAGGAGTATAACAAAAAGGTTAAAGGAGTATCTCCTAAGGCTATGAAATTACTTTTAGATTACGACTACCCGGGAAATATTAGAGAACTGGAGAACATAATAGAGAGAGCTATTATTATCTGTGATAAAAAATATATAGAGATAGACCATCTTCCTGAGGAAGTGAAAAATTTTGCTAAAAATGAGGTTCTTAAAGAAAACAGTTATTTAAATTACAATGAAGAGGCAGAAAGGATTAGAGAAGTATTAAAGCAGACGAAGGGAAACAAATCTTTAGCGGCAAAACTACTTGGAATACATAGGACAACTTTATGGAGAAAGATTAAAGAGTA
>QNZF01000018.1 GCA_003978485.1 Persephonella sp. | reverse complement strand
TGGAGAAAAAAATATAGATGAGAAAGTAAAGTTTTGGGCAGATAAGTTAGGCGTTTATAAGTATTTAAATGAACCACCGTTTAATCTTTCTGGTGGAGAAAAGCAGAAGGTCTGTCTTGCGTCTCTGTTAGTATTAGAACCTCAGGTCTTACTCCTTGATGAACCTACAGCAAACCTTGACCCTATGACTACAGGATGGCTTATTGATTTTTTATACGAGCTTGATTTAACAACTGTAATAACGAGCCATAATCTAAGCCTTGCCCTTGAGCTTGGGGACAGGGGAGTAGTTTTATCTAACAACCATAAAGTTATATACGACGGAAATCTGGAAGACTTTATAAACGATATTGAAAAACTGGAAAAAGCAGGTTTAGTTCATATTCACAGGCATAAACATGGAAAATTAGAACATAGACACTTTCATACACATGATTTTTAAATCAGAAAACTGCAAAATTAAGTTGGTTTAAATTAATGCTTTAATAATTTCCAAAAATTATTAACTTGATAGGAAATGATATATAAAAATCATTGATAAGGTTATTAATTCAATAAAAATCGCTTTCTTATACCTGTCATTTTCTAAAATACTTTTTATATTATCATCAGGGATAAGGACAAGGTCTATTATTATTTTAAATACTAAGATTATAAATATTGAAAAAACAAAATAAAATAAACTATAAACTAATGTTGTTAATAAATCTTTTTCTGGTGCAAATGCTGAAGCTAAAAGGAAGGATATAACTGTATAGTTTGAAAATAGCAAAACACCCGCGGATATGTTGTTTTTATAAATTAAATTAATTAAATCTAAATTGGTTAACTTTAGTAAAAGCCATCGGTAAATGATAATTCCCAATATTAAAAGAAATTGTATAAAAGTAAATATAAAGGTTATATAAATAAATATTTTTATTTGATTTTCATTAATATTAAAAAAATTATTTATTACAGAGTTTAAAATAGTACCTATAGCCAAAAAGTGTGCTCCTTCAACTATCAGGATAGAAAGATTTCCTTCACTAATCTCTTTAATATTTTTTACTTTGTGGAATAATAAAAAATCGTTTATATAGTGTCCTACTAACAACAAGAAAAAGGATAATATAGAGTATGCCCATATATATATCAAATCATTAATCAAGCCATAACTTTCTCCTGAATATAAAGAAGAAACTGCTATTGATAGGGAAAATATAACTAAACTTCCGATTAATTTTTCATTACTTCTCTTTAGATTAAGCAAAAATTTAAGTATGTAAAACACCAGAAGGGAGAATATTAAAAAATTTCCAAGATATATGGAGTTTAAAGTTATCTCATATAAAATTTTATCTAATTCCATTTTAAATTTACCTCTATTCTTTTTCCGTTAAATCATCTTTTTGAGATGGAATTAATAATAAAGATATATCCGTCTTAATAGCAATTTCATACTGAACATTTGGATTGAATATGGAGAAACTTTCCTGATTATTGTAAGTCATAATTAATAACACTTTCTTTAAATTATTTTCTTCTATATACTTAACTGTCCTTTTCACAGGATTACCTTCTTTTATATTAAAATCTAATTTTGTCCTGTATATATGTTCAAAATCGTTAACTATTTCTTTTAACTGATTTAGGTACTCCCTATCTATCTCCCCCATAAGTTTCTCTGGTTTTTTTATGTATAAAACCTCAAGTGGAATTTTGGATATTCGTGAAAGCTCTAATCCTGTATCTAACGCTATTACTGGATTGGAAGAATTTAAAGATACTAAAATTTTACTGTATGGAAAACTACCTCTAGATATTAAAAAAGGTTTTTTAGCATTTCTGAACACTTTTTTGAATTTAAAATTATAATAAATCCTAGAAATTTTAAATAGTTTAGAAATTCTAAACCAAAAATCATCAATATTTGTTAATCCTTCAGATATAACACCTATTCCTATATTTTCCTCTCCATTTATTAAGTCTAAGAAATTTTTTACAGGTTTTTCCTTTATTATGTAAAAAGAATTTTTTAATATATTTTGAACTATCTCTTTTATTTTTGTTTTAAATCTTTTCTTCCATGGATATATTTGTAACCTATGTGCCTTTGAGTGTTTTCTTAAAAACTCTGCCTCTTCTAAAACATTTAGCTTAAACGGAGAAAAAGGAACTGCAATATCTCTACCATACTGTAATGGGAACTGAGGAACACCTTTCAAAAATATATTAACTATACTTTCAACAACAGATGGATAGCCTGATATTACTACTCTATCACCTACCTTTAACACTGTGTCCTTCGTTGGTAGTATAAATTTATTATTTCTATAAATTGCGGATATTTTCCATCTATTAGATTTAAAATGCTTTAGCTCCCTATCAACTAAATGTGAGTTGGCGAGGATTGTTGTTTCTACTAATTCTCCCTTTCCAATACCTATATTTTGTGGAATTTTAAAATTTTTCTCTACCAAAGAAATAACCGTTTTTGTTGTTATATCAACAGGATTTATTACTTCAGCATTAAATTTTTTAAAATCATCTTTCCTTTTACTCTCCATAAGAAGAACTATAAACTGAACTTCCTTAGGAAGATTAAAACTTTCCCTGCCAATTCTGCATATTTCCACTGCAACATCTACATCCTGTATTGCAGATATAACAGCCGATACATCATTTAAATCTAATTTTCTCCAAGTCAAGATACTACTAGCATCACCATTTATAAATTTTATGTTCTTTTTATCTTTAAACTCACCCTTAAGTTTTTCAATTTTATTTTTATCTATATCAATTCCTATTAAATACCATTTGTCCGATAAAGCTTTTAGTATCTTCTCTCCAAAAAGACCTAAGCCAAACAATATAATTTTTCTATGGTTAGAATTAATCATACGTATATCTCCTAAAAATAAAAAATTCAATTTTATTTTACTAGCAACATACTTTAATTTTTATGAAGGATTTAAAAACTAATTTTTATAATATAGTTTTAAACTTAAAAAGTTAAGCTAGAATTAATTAATATTAAAATAAGGATGATATAAAGAGAATTAATAAAAGAGAATACAGAAGAATTAAAAAGAGTGTTAAAAAAATAAACAAAAAACACTTAGTTTTTAGAATAAAGGAGAACCTAAAAATAACTCTAAAAAGGTGAATAATTTACTACCTCTAAGTTTACCAAATTTATACAGATGATAAGGATATTATAAAGAAGGAGGATTAGAAAAACTTTTATAATGGAATGTTAAAGGATATAAAAGTAAACTATCCCAAGAACAAATGAAAGAACTTATCCAAGAAATAAAAAAGAACAGATTTTCAATACAAGAAGAAATAATCCAATGGATATATGAAAAATTTGGAATAAAATACTCACAACAAGGAATTTCAGATATGTTAAAAAGATTGGACGTAAAGAAGAAAACAGCTAGACCAACAAATGTAAAAAAGTATGAATTGATATAAATATATCTGGAAAAAAGTGAAATAAAACCACAAGTATTACAGATAATCCTCTTAAACCATCTAAATATGGATTATAATCTATGGAATGAGGGATTTTTGTATTTAAGATATTTTTTAGTATTTTTGTTAACACCACTTTTTTACAA
>QNZF01000062.1 GCA_003978485.1 Persephonella sp. | reverse complement strand
AAGTTTATAAAGAGAAGAGTAAAGGGACAGGATTTAGCTGTAAGGAAATCTGTAAGTATTCTTAAAAGGGCATTTTTCAATCTGTCAGGTTCTCAATACTCTAGGGTAAGTAATAGACCGAAAGGTGTTTTATTTCTAGCTGGACCTACTGGTGTTGGTAAAACAGAGTTAGCTAAGGCTATAACGGAGCTACTATTCGGAAGTGAAACAAGCTATATAAGATTTGATATGTCAGAATTTTCCCACGAACACTCAGACCAAAGACTTATAGGAGCACCACCGGGTTATGTAGGTTATGATGTTGGTGGAGAGTTGACAAATGCAATTAAACAAAATCCTTTCTCCGTTGTCCTGTTTGATGAAATAGAAAAAGCCCATCCTAAAATTTTAGATATATTTTTACAGATACTAGATGACGGTAGATTAACATCTGGAAGGGGAGAAACTGTATATTTTTCAGAGGCATTTATAATATTCACTTCAAACTTAGGAATATATGAAATAACCCCTGAAGGTAGAAAGATACAACGTGTTAACCCTGATATGCCTTACACTGAAGTGTCAAAGAGAGTAATGGAAGCAATAGAGGATTATTTCAAGTTTAAAATATCTAGACCTGAGATACTTAACAGAATAGGCGAAAATATTATAGTGTTTGACTTTATAAGACCTGATGTTGCTACAGAAATATTTGAGAAGATGTTAAGCAATGTATTAATAAAACTGAAAGAAAGCCATAAAATAACAATTAACTTGGAAGATAAAGTTAGAAATGTTATAAGGGAAGAAAGCTGTAAAGATTTAACTATGGGAGGAAGGGGAATAGGAAACAAGTTAGAAGAGGTTTTTATAAATCCTTTATCGGAGCTGTTGTTTGAATTAATGCCACCTAAAAATAGTGTAGTTATAATAAACGATATTTTTAAGGAAAATAATGTGTGGAAACTAAAAGGAACAGTCCATTCTATTAAATAGTTCAACTGTTTTATTTTATTTAACTGTTTTATTTGATTTAAAAGATTAACAACATAATTTTTATACTATTAATAAAAAAAATATGGTTTAAAAATGGAAGAAGTATTAAAAATAATAAAAAATACAAACCTAAAAGATATAATTAAAATATCAACTGAAGATATTTTATCTAAACTAAAAAAAGATGGTTTCTTCCCTGAAGATTTAGATATAAACAAATTCTCAAAAATTTTTACAGAGAGCCTATACACAGATAAACAGGAGAAAAAAAGATTATTTTATAGATTTGGAAGGGAATGTTATAAAAATTATGTCCATTTTTACACCCTTATAGACGCAATAGATTTTATAGAAGAGAGAGTTCTATCATCACTAAATTTTATGCCTATAGAGATAATAAAGTTTGTTTGGGATTATTTTGAGTTTATAAAAAATCAGATTTCTTACGGCTATCTGGTATCAATGGTAAAATCGGATAAAGATTTAATAAGAAAAGAGCTTAAATCTGTTAAAGGTAAATCTTTAGAGCTAAAAGATTTGTTTAGAGATTATCTTGTTTGGGCTAATAAGATAAGTGAAGATATAAAAAAGTTAAGACTTTCTGAAAGTAATTACACAACTTATGTTCCTGTTTTTAATTCACAAAACGGAAAATTTTCCAAATTCTTTAAAAAAGAGGATTTTTTAGTTTTAAAGGATATACATAACAGATTAATTAATCTTGCATTCATAATATACACATCAATTTTACATAGAAAGTTTATAATACTAACACCTGCTTATATGGAATTTGTTAAATTAATAAGTAAGTTTATATCTCTCGCATCGGTTAATATTGCAGTGAAATATTCTGAAGAGAATAAAATTGACCCTTTAACGGGGGTGTTCAACAGAAGAGCTTTAGATATTATATTTCCTTCCCAATTTCAGATAGCCCAAATATCTAACAAGCCTTTGTCAATAGGAATAATAGATATAGATGATTTTAAAAAGATAAACGATACTTACGGTCATATAGTGGGAGACTGTGTTTTAAAGAGAATAGCCGATGAGTTAAAAAACTCTCTAAGGGAGAGTGATTTCATATTTAGATACGGTGGTGAGGAATTTTTAATACTGTTTCCATTTACTAAAAAAGAAAAAGCCTGTAAAACGCTAAATAGAATATTAGAGAGATTAAAATCAAAATCTATATGTTGTTTAGGATATACATTAAAAATTACATTTAGCGGGGGTGTTGAGGGAATATGGGACAGTTCTAACACATTTGAGATGATAGAGAAGGCAGATGAAAAACTTTACCAAGCTAAAAGGTCTGGAAAAGCTAAAGTGATATGTTAGAATTTTTGTTAAAACTATTTTAAAAGATTTTAAAAGTTATAAATTATGGAGAAGAAAAGAAATAAAACTGCCATTGAGAAGGCGTTAGACTTAATAGATGTTTTAAAGGATAGGGACGCTGTAGGTGTAACGGAGTTAAGCCATATACTAGGTTTAAACAAAAACAACGTCTTTAGACTGTTAGCTACCTTGTCTGAAAAAGGTCTCGTTGAGCAGAACGAAAATAAAGATTACCGTTTAGGTATGGGATTTCTATTTCTAGAAAAGGCTTACATACATAATCTAGGTTTTTTCTTTGAGGCTAAACCCTTTTTAAAGAAGTTGAGAAATAAAACAGGTGAAACAGTTTATCTATCAATTTTACATAACGATGAAGTTGTTTACATACAGATGGAAGAGAGTAAAAAAGCTGTCCTAGTCGGCTCTAGAATTGCAAAAAGATACCCTGCAGACACAACAGCGTCTGGGAAAGTTTTAAAATCTAATAACACAAACGAGTTTAAACTTAAATATGATTTTGAGGAAACAGAGCCTGAGGTGTCGGAAGTAGCAACGGTTATTAAGGATAAATCAGGAAAAAATATAGCTTCCATATCAATAGTTGCTCCAATAAGCAGGTTAAATCCAAACAATGTTTACAAGTTTGAGACAGATTTGTTAGAAACTGCAAAAGAAATATCTAAAACCTTAGGATTTAATGGCTAAAAGCAAAACCCGTTATGTATGTTCCCAATGTGGAGCTTACTATCCTAGATGGTTCGGTAAGTGTCCTAACTGTGGAAGTTGGAACAGTATAACTGAAGAGATATTAACCCCTTCTACTCAGGAAAAATATAAAACCAATATAGAAATAGATATAAAACCAATTACAGAGATAAGGGAAGAGAATAATCTATCTAGATTATCAACAGGTTTTAAAAATCTAGATGAAACCTTTTACGGTGGATTTGTTAATGGGCAGGTTATTTTACTGTCAGGTGAGCCGGGAATAGGTAAATCAACTTTACTTCTACAGGTTGCCTACAATATAGCAACTAATGGGAAAAAAGTCTTATACATATCAGGTGAGGAAGCGGTAAATCAGATATATTTAAGGGGAAAAAGATTAAACGCAATATCAGAAAACCTTTACATCTTATCTGAAACAAATCTTGATAATATACTATCTGCAACTGAAAAATTAAATCCTGATTTCTTAATTATTGATTCTATACAGACGGTTTACTCACCTAGACTAGGAAGTGTGGCTGGTTCTGTTTCACAGGTTAGAGAGTGTAGCGGTAGATTAACAGAAATAGCCAAAAAAAAGGGAATAGCCACAGTGTTAGTGGGACAGATAACTAAAGAAGGTAGTATTG
>QNZF01000005.1 GCA_003978485.1 Persephonella sp. | reverse complement strand
GGAGCTTTATCGATTTGGTCATATCCGATAAAGTGAGCCAAACCTTTTTTAGACAAAACGTAAGTAATAGCCGCAGTTAAAGTTGTTTTACCGTGGTCAACGTGTCCAATAGTTCCTACGTTTACGTGTTCTTTCTTCCTCTCAAATTTCTCCTTCGCCATCTTTACCTCCCGTCGTTTTTAAGCCCACGAGCGGACTTGAACCGCCGACCTCACCCTTACCAAGGGTGTGCTCTGCCGACTGAGCTACGTGGGCAAAACAAAATAATTCCTTCAATTTTATTACGCAACGAAGTATTATATCAATATGATAGTTAAATGTAAAGTTTTGGTGTGCCCGGCAGGATTTGAACCTGCGACCCCCGACCCCGGAAATCGGTGCTCTCTCCTACTGAGCTACGGGCACTAAACTTTACCCAAATAAACTGTGAACTATTTTAACTACTGCTATACCTCCAAAAAATAGGAATATAAACATTATAAAGGCTACATATATAGGTTTCATTCCTACACCTTTCATCTTATTTATATTAGTCTCTATACCCATAGCTGCCATAGCAACTGTCATAAGAAAAGTGTCTATGACGTTTATACTATGTGTTATGTTCTGTGGAATAATTCCCAATGAATTTACTCCAACCATTCCTATAAATCCAAAAACGAAGTAAGGTATAGGTATATCTCTTAATGTAACACCTGCACCGTGTAATGAATGTTTTCTTGCCAAGTATACACTTAAAGCTATTAAAAGTGGTGCAAGCATCATAACTCTGGTTAATTTGGCAATTGTGGCAGTATTACCTGCAAGGTCAGATATTGCAAACCCTGCCGCAACCACTTGGGCAACCTCGTGAACTGTAGAACCTGTCCATAAACCGTATAATAAATCGTCAAAATCTAGTAATAAACCTGCTTTATAAATCGCTGGATAGATAAACATAGCTATAGTTCCAAATATCGTGACTGTAGCAACAGCCATTGCTGTGTGGTGCAGCTCAGATTTTACTACTGCAGATGTAGCTAAAACTGCAGAAGCACCACATATTGAGCTACCTGAAGCTAGTAAATATCCCATAGAAGGCTCTAATTTAAATATTTTTGTAGATGTATAAATCCCTATAAAAAATGTTCCTAAAAGCATAATTGTGTCTATTATTAATCCCTCTAAGCCTACTTCCATAATATTTTGAAATGTTAGTCTAAACCCCAGAAAAACGATAGCTATTCTTAAAACTTTTTTTAATGCAAAAGTTATTCCCGGTTTAAAACTGTCTGGGAATTTAACAATATTACCAATAACAACTCCTATGAGGATAGCCAAAATTAATGGAGAAAAGTTCACAGTATTTTTTACAAAGTCTAATGAAGCAGTAAAAGTTGCTATAACTGCAACTGCAACTGCAACTGCCAAACCCGGTAGTATCTTTTGAATATCCAAAATCTATTCTCCTTTGCTGATTTTTTATAGGAATTATCCTAAATATACTTTTATATTTTGTCTAATAGAAAATTTCTATAGATATATAATTACCGTTTTTAATAATTAAGATATACAAGTTAAAAGTAAAAAACGTCGGCGTGAATTAACAGATTGATAATCCCTGCACTTATGTAATTTAGGATGTAGTTTAGATTTAGTTAATAATTATTTACCAGAAAATAGTTTAAATATAAAAATTTCGTTTATAATATAGTTTGAGATTTTAATAAAGTTAAGAGTTTTATAAGATGGAAAATAATTGGTGGGAACTGATAGGTATAATATTTTTCTCTTTTATGGTTTTAACTGTTGCTCTCATATGGGCTTTAGCTGTGAAGGCTAGCTATAACGAAGAAAAAGAAAAAGCTAAATCTGAAAATGATAAAAAATAAGCCATTTTTTATTATTACAGCAATAGGTATATTTTCCACACTGATATTTTTGTATATATTTGTTTACGGTCTGGCTGTAAGAACTGTAAAAAGCTCAGTTTTAATAGAGAAAGCTTATCCTAATTTAACTCCTGCAGAATATTTAAACGAGTTAAAAATCTCTGCATCTAAGAATAATTTAAAAATTTTGGAAGTGAGAAAAGAAAGGGATTTTTATATTATCCAAATGGTAAATGAAAAATATCTTGATGAAGTATCTGCTGTAAGCCCTCAAGCCACACTCTTAGCTATAGTAAATGTTGTTATATACAATCTGGGAGATGGTGTTGGAGTTGTGGCAACTAATCCTTATCTGTGGGATATAATCTATCCTAGTAATTATATAGACGATAAAGCTGAAAGTTTTTCAAATGAGTTATCAGACATTTTTGATGGTATATACTGGAGTTTAAAGGAAAAGAAAAGAGAATTAAAGTAAAAGATTAACTAATGTTAGCAATATATTTAACTATTTCTCTATTTAACTATCTCTAAATCTATTTGTGATAGGCATTCTTCTATCCTTACCGAAAGCTCTTTCTGTTATCTTTATACCTATAGGTGCTTGTCTTCTCTTATACTCGTTAGCATCTATTAAAGATATAATTTTTTTTACATCTTTCTCTGGAAAACCTAATTTTACAATATCTTCTGCTGGAACGTCTTCCTCAACATAAAGTTTTATTATCTCATCTAATATATGGTAAGGAAGTAATTCATCTTCATCTTTTTGATTAGGTCTTAACTCGGCGGAAGGCGGCTTAACTAAAACTCTATCAGGTATAACTTTAGATATACTATTTCTATACTCTGCCAATTGATAAACTTTTGTTTTTAAAACATCTTTTAGCACTGCAAAGCCTCCCACCATATCTCCGTAAAGGGTCGCGTATCCAACGCTCATTTCTGACTTATTGCCTGTAGCTAAAACTATCCATCCAAACTTATTAGATAAAGCCATTAAAATATTGCCTCTTATTCTAGCCTGTAGATTTTCTAAAGTGGTGTTTTTACCTTCTATTTCCCTACCTATTAAATCTCCCAGTATATCTGTATATTTGTAGTATATATCTTTGATGTTAAACTCAAAAAACTCAATACCTAAATTTTTAGCAAGCTCTACTGCATCCTCTATACTTTCCTTTGATGTATACTGAGAAGGTAGTAAAATACCTTTTACATTATCTTTTCCTAAAGCATCAACTGCTATTGTGGCAGTTAAAGAACTGTCTATACCACCACTTAAACCTATAACAACCTTTTCAAATCTGTTTTTTCTTATATAATCCCTAACTCCTAAAACTAAAGCTTTATATATATACTCAATCTCTTTTTTATCTAAAACAATTTTTTGCTCAACATTTTTATTACTTTCTTTAAATTTGTAATCTAATTTAATCTCCTCTACTTTCTCTAAATCCCTTTTATAATTCTGTCTTAAAATTCTCAATCTGTTGTCTTTTAGTTGTTTTCTGAAAATTTTATTTAAATCAATATCTGCAATTATTAAATCTTCTTCAAAGTCTAAGCCTTTAGCAAGAATATTACCGTCAGGGTCTACAATTAGGCTGTTTCCATCAAAAACAAGCTCGTCCTGACCACCTACTATATTTACATACCCTATAGCTACTAAATTGTCTCTAGCCCTTACTTTCAATAATTCTTCCCTAAATCTGATTTTGTTTATACTAAATGGAGATGCGTTAATATTAATTATTAGCTCTGCTCCTTCTATCGCTTGAACATTTAAAGGATTTTCAGGATACCAAATATCCTCACATATTGATATACCAATTTTATAATTTTCTATATTTAAAAGAATTATTTTATTTCCTTTCTGGAAGTATCTAACTTCATCAAATACACCGTAGTTAGGTAAATAATGTTTATGATACTTAGCTACGATTTTACCGTTGTAAAGTATTCCTGCACCGTTGTAAATATCCTCTTCCTTATCAACAAAACCGACTATAGCTATAATATTATCCGAATATTTCGCAATCTCTTTAAGTTTTTCTAAATTTTTCTCAATAAATTTTTCTTTAAAAAGTAAATCCTCCGGCGGATAACCTGTAATAGCTAACTCTGGAAAAGCTACAATATCACATTCATACTTTTTAGCTTTCTCTATATATTCAATAATTTTTTTAGTATTACCTTCCAAATCTCCTACGGTAGGGTTAATCTGTGCTAATGCCAATCTAACTTTTTTCATCATTTATCCTCTTTAATTGGGTAAATACTTCTTTTACCTGTTTTTTTAAATCTTCAATTGATGAAATATTTTTTATTATAAAGTCTGCAAATTTTAATTTTTCTTCTATATCCATCTGTGAGTTTATTCTTTTTAAAGCCTCTTCTCTAGAATAACCTTTATTTATTAATCTCTTTAACTGTAAATCTTTAGGACTGTAAACAACTATAACTTTATCATACTCTT
>QNZF01000041.1 GCA_003978485.1 Persephonella sp. | reverse complement strand
GAAGAGACAAGTGTCGCCTTCCCTAAGGCTGCCTCACCGGTCAGGGCTTGAAGGGGGGGCGGGCCCTGAGGGGGAGAGGGGGTCGCCCCCCAAGTCGAGGGTGGCCAGTGCGGGGTCGGAGGGGCTCCAGACGGGAAAAATGGCGGCACTCGCTCTCAGACTTGACCGGAAGATGGTCTCCAGGCAGAGGCCACCTGACGCGCGATCCCGGAAGTGAGACTGAAAACGAGGCCACGGTTTTGTCGGTGTCGTGTTGGGCGTTCTGTTGCATCCTTGATGTCCAAGGTTGCTGCTGTTGCAGTCGATGTCAGTGCTGTCTTTACTCCTTCTCCTACCTTCTCAACTATACCACTACAGTCTGATGCAAATATATGCGGCATAGGTATATCTAAAGGATACTTACCTTCCATTATCCATATATCTAGATGATTTAAAGAAAAAGCCTTTATCCTTACCAAAACTTCGTTATCATTTTCTATCTCAGGTCTAGGAAACTCTCCAAACTTTATATTTGTGTAATCTCCATAACTGTCATAATAGGCTACCTTCATTTTTTCCATTATCTTAACCTCAGATAAAATTAACTATCTTACTGGTTTCAAAATCTTCAATGTTAGGTGTTTTTATTTTACCGTGAACATCTTTCAGTTTTTTAGTTTTTAGCTTATTCTCCTCTAAAGCTACCATAATATTTTTTTGTCCTGCCAGATACTCCTTTACAGCGAAAACACCAAATCTAGTTGCCAATATCCTGTCAAATGCAGATGGTGAACCGCCCCTCTGTATATAACCTAAAACAGAATACTTTATATCTGAGATATTAACCTTTTTTCTGTTTAACCTATCTATAAGAAGATTACGGAACTCTTTAGCATGGGACACACCTTCAGCCAGTACAATAATAAAATTTTTCTTACCTTTTAGGAATGCCTTCTCTATACTCTCCTCTATAAGATACATTGGAAACGGATACTCCGGAATAAGCGTAATATCTGCCCCACCTGCAATTCCTGAAGCTAAAGCGATAAAACCACTTTTCCTTCCCATAACCTCAACTATAAAAATTCTTTCGTGGGAATAGGATGTATCCCTTATCTTTGATATAGCATCAACTACAGTGTTAACTGCCGTATCAAAACCGATAGTGTAGTCTGTTCCATATATATCATTGTCTATGGTCTTAGGAATAAATATTACAGGTATGTTAAACTCTTCGGCTAAAAGATAAGCCCCTTCCAGAGAACCATTACCACCAATTATAAAAATCCCATCAATACCTTTATTTTTTAAATTTTTATATGCTATCTTTCTATACTTAAAATCGCTAAACCTTTCTTCCCTAGATGTTAAGAGGATAGTTCCTCCTTTCTCTAATATACCAGATACATCTCTAGTTTTTAAAAGAAAGAAATCATTTTCTATTAATCCTTTGTAGCCTCTCCTAACTCCAAAAACTTCCAGCCCATAATAATAACCAGTCCTGACAACCGCCCTTATACAGGCATTTAATCCCGGTGCATCTCCCCCACTTGTAAGTAAAGCTATTTTTTTCATATTTTTATTTTTCTATATATTTTTTGTACTTTTCTAAATCCTCATCATTTAACTTTATAGCCTCATCAATCAAAAAGTTTGGTATATCATCTTCTATCTTAAACAGTAGTTTACAGCTTAAACAGATGAACTCTTTTTCTGTGTAAATCAAATCTCCTTTACACTTCGGACAGGCTAATATCTCAAGTAGATTTTTATCAATCATTTTTTAATCTCTCAAATGGTTTTATCTCTTTCTCAATAAGATAATTATAATCTTCCCTCTCCTTTATAACAAAATATTTATCTCCATCAACTAACACTTCCATTGCCCTAGGTCTAACGTTGTAGTTTGAAGACATTGAAGAACCGTAAGCACCTGCGCTTAAAACTGCCAAATAATCGTTTCTTTCCACTTTATCTATTTCTCTGTCTAAAGCGAAGAAATCTCCTGTCTCACATATAGGACCTACAATATCTGCAACTATTTTTTCGTCTTTCTTCTCAACACTTAGTATATGGTGATAAGCATTGTATATTGACGGTCTCATTAAATCATTCATACCAGAGTTTAGAATGATAAAGTTTTTATTCTTTTTACTTTTTGTAAAGATAACCTGAGATATTAAAGCCCCAGCTTCACCTATTAAAGACCTTCCCGGTTCTAAGATTAACTTTAAGCCTGTTGCTTTTACCACAGGTAATACTAAATCAGCTAAATCTTTAGGATTAGGTGTTTTATCTTCAGGTTTATACTTAATACCTAAGCCGCCTCCTATATCAAAATATTCTAGCTCTATACCTTCTTTTTTCAGCTTAAAGACTAAATCTCCAACCTTCTCAACAGCCTCTCTGTAGGGAGAAACATCTAATATCTGCGAACCTATATGACAGTGTATTCCGATAACATTAATATTCTTTTTTTTAACTGCTTTCTTATAAACATCTAAGGCATCATCTATATCTATTCCAAACTTACTGTTTTTTAAGCCTGTTGATATGTACGGATGAGTTTTAGGATTAACATCAGGATTTACTCTAATTGATACATTAGCCTTTTTTCCAACTTTACCAGCTAGATAATCAATAACATCTAATTCTTGCCTACTTTCAACATTAAAGGATAGTATTCCATTTTCTATTCCGTAAATTATTTCCTCATCTGTTTTTCCAACTCCAGCGTAAACTATTTTGTTGGATGGAAATCCTACCAATAATCCTTTAAAAATCTCTCCCCCTGAAACAGTATCTAACCCTAAGCCGTTATCTAAAAAGATTTTTAACAGAGAAAGATTAGAATTAGCTTTTGCCGCATAACATATTAATGTAGGATAATCTTTAAAAGCATCTTTATATTGATTTATTTTATCCTGTATAGCTTTTTTACTATAGAGATAAAAAGGTGTTCTTAACTTATCAGCTATCTCTTTTATTGGTATATCCTCACAGAACAAATCTTTACCTTTATAAAAAAAATAATTTTCAAACATTCTTCCAACCTATACTGTTTATGATTTAATAAAATTATAACAATCTTAAAAAGCTTTTATCCTATCTAAAATCTCTTCCATCTTCATACCTCTAGAACCCTTTATTAAAATAGTCTTGAAATCCTTGTCTCTAATTAAAAAATCTAATATTTTTTGGATTAATTTATCTTTATCTGATGAGTAAATAACATCCTTTTTATTTTTCAGTTCATCATAAATATAAAAACTTTCTTTACCGTATAAAAATATTTTGTTTATACTTGTTTTAAGAATTAATTTACCTATCTGTCTATGTAGATATTCAGATAACTTTCCTAACTCTAACATATCTCCTAAGATTAAAACCTTCTTTGAAGGTACACTATCTAAAGTTTTTATAGCATTCTCAACAGATAGGGGATTTGCATTATAACTATCATCTATAATCTGAATATTTTTTAATCTTATAACCTGTCCTCTACCTTTAGGTAAATTAAAGCTGTTTAAAATCTGCAAGGGCTTAACAGGATTTAAATCTAGATAGTATAAAATTCCACTTACAGCAGAAATATTATTGAATATAGCCTTATTAAAAACAGGCAGTTTTAAACTAATTTTTTCTCTTCCATATTCTACATGTCCAAAAGTACCATCTTTTAAAATTTTAACATTTTTAATTTTTATGTCAGCTTCTTCTTCAGAACCAAAGGTTATATAGTTATCCAGACTGTAATATTTTTTTAAACTGTAAGGTAATACATTTTTATCACTATCTATAAATATCTCACCTTTTCCTTTTATAACACCTTCAATACTACCAAAGCCTTTTATATGACCGTATCCAACACTTGTTAAAACCCTTATATCTGGATTAAATATACTGACTAACTCTTTTATATCTCCAACTTTACTAGCTCCTAACTCAAAAACACCAATATCAGCATCTTCCTTTATATTTGCCAAAGTTAAGGGAAGACCTATTTCGTTATTTAAATTGCCTTTAGTTGAATAAACATTAAAAAACTGGGATAAAACAAATTTTGCCATCTCTTTAGTTGTTGTTTTTCCAGCAGTTCCAGTTATAGCCACAGATGATTTTAGAAATTTAGTTTTATATCTACCTACCCTAGATAAAGCTTTTACAGTATTATCAACTAATACCCCGTTCGGAAAGTTTACACCGTCTCTCTCTGTAATATAACCTTTAGCCCCTTTTTCAAGACTATCTTTAATAAATTTATGACCATCAAATTTATTACCTTTTATAGCAACAAAGAAATCTCCTTCTTTTATCTGTCTACTGTCTATTGAAAAGTTAGATACTTTAAGATTGGGATTTTTAAGATTTATAGCCTTTCCTTTCGTTATTCTTAACAAATCTTTTAATAACATTATTAAATAACCTTATTTGAAATTTTTACCGTTCCATTTATCCATATCTATAATCGTGTAAATCTATCCATCTGATTAGTTTTTTGAGCTTTATTGCTGATACTTCCACCAAACCACTGTAAGCTACAAGTCGTGTTAATGGTATTACTGATAACAAACTGGTAAAACTGGCAAG
>QNZF01000030.1 GCA_003978485.1 Persephonella sp. | reverse complement strand
TAGCCAATCCTAAAACTCCAGTTTTCAAAGGAAATCTAACAGGCTTTGACACTCTAATTTTATTTAAAGGGATAAATGTTGCCTTTCCTAATTTTTTTTCTTTTAAAATTTTTATACATTCCTCTGCAACCTTATCATCTCTAACAACTATATTTTTTAGTCTTCCACCACCTGCAACTTCTATAGCTTTTAAAACTTTATCATCTTTTATCATTATAAGTTCTGCAACTGTTCCAAAAACTCCATTTATTTTCTTTAAAACATTGGATACTTTATCTTCCCTAACTGACGAGATTTTAGCTAAAATATCTGCAAGTTTACGGAATATTTCTTCCTTTCTTTCCCTTAAATCGTTAACTCTTTTCTGTAAAGCCTGCTTTCTAACATTAAATCTCTTTATCTCATTTTGGAGACTGTTAATCTTTTTTATCTGTGAATTAATAAAATCCTCAATATTAACGATGCTTTTATTTAATTTTTCTAACTTTTCTTTTACAGCTTTTAACTCATTTTTATAACTTTCCTCTTTTTCAATTAAATTTTTTAATTCTAATTCTAAATGTATCTTTTCTTTTTCCAAATCAGTTTGTAAATTTTTTAATTCTCTTTCCCTTTCCTCTATCTTAATTAAACCTTTCTGTAAATCTTCCCCACCTTCCTCTAAATTTTTTATCTCTTCAGATTTTTCACTGAGAAGTTTTTCCTTTTCTTCCAATAGAATATTTAGTTTTTCCAACTCAGATTTTAAAGATTTTAATTTTTCTTTTAATTTTTCCTTTTCCTCTTCCTTTCTTTTCTTTTCACTTAATAAATTTTCCCTTTGTTTAACAAGATTTAACTTTTCCTTTTCTAAATCTTCTAATTTATTTTTAAGATTATTAATCTCTGCGTTTATATAACCTTCTTTTTCTTTAAAGGGCAATAACTCCTTTTGTATTTTTTCATATTTATCCTCAAATTCTCTAATTCCAGTTAAAATCTTTTTCTGTTCTTCCTTTAACCTTTCCTTTTCAGAGTAGTAAAACTGTATTTTTTCTTCTATCTCTTCTAACTGTTTAATATAACTATCCTTTTCTCTAAGAAGGTTAAAAAGCTTTATAGCTTTAAGTTTTTTTTCTAGATTTTTTATTCTTTCTTCTAAATCTTTGGCCTTTTCTGCATTTTCTTTTTCTTCTTTAAGCCTTTTAAGTTGTATTTCTAATTCTTTTAAAACCAGCTTGGAAGAGTTTAATTTTTCCTCAACTTCCTTTAAATCTTTTAATGCGTCTTCCTTTTTAGTTTCAAACTCTTTTATACCTGCTAACTCTGCTAGAAGGTCTCTCCTTTCATAAGGTGTCATTTTGATAAATCTGAATATATCTCCCTGTGTGATTATGTTGTAAGCTTGTTTGGGAATACCTGCTTCAGTTAATATATCCTCAAGCTCGTAATACTTTATAGGTTTACCGTTAAGTTTATATACAGATTTACCGCTTAAATCTATTCTTCTGTATATTGATACTTCTTCACTGTTTAAAGGAAAAGCTCCAAGATTTTTAAAAATTATCTCAACTTCAGCGTAAGGTGCAGTTTTACCCTTTGAAGAGAATATTAAATCTGTTAACTTTAAAGCTCTCATTGATTTGGCAGATGCTAAGCCTAATCCGAATATTATTGCATCACCGATATTACTTTTACCTGAACCGTTTGGTCCAACTATACCAATAAAGCCTTGACCTAAAGGAATGGTTATTTTTTTTAATCCGTAAGATTTAAATCCGAAGACATTTATCCTATCTATATAGGCTTTAAACATAGACCTGCTTGTTAATTTTTGGAAGGGGCAAAAAGCCCCAGTAGTAATTTATTTTCTGTATTTTTTCTGTAATAAATCGTTGATGTTGTTAGATAAAGTATCTATTTTTTGGCTTAGCTCATCAACTTTAGCGTTAACAGTGTCTATCTTTTGAGAATTTTCGTTAACTTTCTCTTTTAAAGCTGCCACTTCTGATTTAACTTCATCAGCAGTAGCTTTTGCATCGTTAGCTGCAGTTTTAGCTTCATTGATAGCATTAGCATTTTTCTCAACTTTTCCTTCTAATGCGTTTATCTTTTGGTTCATCTCAGTTCTTAAGTTTTCTAAATCCCCTTTTGTAGCACAAGATGCCAATAGAACTGTAGATAAACCTAACACAGCTCCAACTTTAATTATTCTCTTCATAATAAAACCTCCAAAAATTTAAATTTTTATACTAAATTTTATCATATGTTCTTTTATAAAATTTATCAAGTATGTAACTAAAAATTAGGTTAAAAGAAAAAAGGTAATATTCAAGCTTTATTTTTATCCTTTTCCATCTGTTTATTAATTATAAAACTTTGGAAAATACCAAGTATATTATTTGTCAACCAATATAAAACTAACCCAGCTGGAAAGTTCATAAATAAAAAGGTGAATACTCCAGCCATTATATACATCATCATCTTTTGGTTTTTATCTGAAGATGGTGTAATCCATTGTTGTGCTACCATTGATAAGCCCATTAGTATAGGTAGTATATAGTAAGGGTCTTTATCTGCCAAATCACTTATCCATAGAAAACTTTCGTTTTTTAATTCTACTGTAACCATTAATACATTGTATAAAGCTATAAATATAGGTATCTGTGCAAGTAAGGGAAGGCAACCACTCATAGGATTAGCCCCGTATTGTGAATAAAGCTTCATCATCTCCTCATTTAATTTTTGAGGGTCATCCTTGTATTTTTTCTGTAATTGTTGAATTTTAGGGGCTAATTCTGACATCTTTTTCATAGCCTTTAAACTTTTGTGATTTAAAGGGAATAGAACAATTCTTAACAGTATTGTTATTATAATTATCGTTAATGCCCAATGGTGAACATACTGGTTAATCATATGCATTATTAGGAATAAAGGCTTTCCAAGTATACCAAAGAAACCAAAATCTATACTATCCTCTAAATCTAGATTAACATTCCAAAGTTTTGAGTACTCTTCGTCTATTCTTTTTAATAGAGAATAAAGTTTAGGACCTCCGAAGAATAAACCGTCAATATTATTACTGTTTATCTCGGATAAAACTAAGGTAGTTTGATTTGCTATCGGAATTATATGTGTAGTTGAAAAACCTTCCTTTGAAGCTAACATTTGTAGAAAGTATTTATTCTCTTCACCAGCCCAAATTATATTTCCTCTAATTATCTGTTCTTGTTTTATATCTGGGTCTAATTTTATTAACTCTTTATCAGTTTTTATTATTGCACCACTGTGCCCAAAGCTACTATCTAGAGAATTTAGTTCAACACCGTTTATAATTGCTAAACCAACATTGTTCAACCCTTCCATTTTAATTTTTAAAGAGAATGTTCCATCATCTTTTATTTCATAAATCTTTACAACTTTTATATTTCCTTTGTTTAAAGTAAATATATATCTTTCTTTATCTTTAGTACTTTCTTTTTTTAATTCATATTCTGAAAAGTTAATCAGTTCTGTTAATTTATCGTTTGTTGTTATTATTTCGGTAGGGAATATTTTTTCCTTCTTAGAGAAATCGCTAATTATATCAGTCTTAAATTTTTTTACATATATTGAGACTATCCTTGCACCAATTTTTGATATTTTTACATTTCCATACGCAGTGTTTATAGATACAACATTCTTTAAATCATCTACATTTCTTCTTTTTGAACCTATTAATAGATTAAAATCTCCAGATACTTTTGTTTTTGTTTGAGAGTTAATGATTTGGGAGCTTTTATATTTAATAGAAGCTGTTTCAGTTTTAACTTGATTTTGGGATAAACTATTCTTCTCTTTTGGAGAAAAAAATTGTTGAAACGAAATATATCCTATCGTCAATGCAGTTGTTATTAATAAGGCTATTAACAATCTTTTTTGTAAATCATTATCATTATTATTGAACATAAATTTAACTTCCTCCTGACCTTTTTATTTAATAAACTTCTATAATAAAACAACAGAGTATATAAGACAATTAGAAATTTTTAGTAATGATAGCTCTATATCAAGGTAGCTAAAATAAAGAATAGATATATAAAATTGGTAAATTTTTTAAGTGATATTTAGATAAAAAAAATAAAAAAAGGTAGCAGGTAACTAATAGAAAGACAAAAATTTTTTTATTCTCTATTAATTATTTTTGCTTATTCTATTCTTTTTTATAATGGAAAAATCTTACTTATTACATAACTTTTTCAAAGTTATACTGTAGTAATCATCAGTTTTAGCACATCCGTCTTTACATACTAAACCTAATAAAGTTGCAGTATTTTTTGCAAAACTTTTATCTTTTACATTCTGATTTAACATATCATACATACCTATAGCTATACCCATAGATATAAGAACGCAGTTTTTTTCCCTTTCTGATGGGGATACATTTTTAAACTGTTCATTTGATTTCTTAGCACAGGTTTGATATGTACTTTTTATCAAATCACAGAATGAAGGGCTATTATCCTCTGCAAAGGAGTTTGATACAAAGATAAAACTACCAATAGTTGAAGCAAGTAATAATTTTTTAAAGTTTTTGCTGAATAAATTAAACATAATTAAAAGACCTGGTAAACCAAAGTGTAAAAAACTAATTACACTTTGGGCTGGGGTATTTGTATTCCGCCTTTAACTTGTGTTTTAAATCTTCTTCTCTTTCTTTCGTTTTAAAACACAAGTTATTCAGGTGTGGATATGTCCCCAGCTGGCGGTATT
>QNZF01000015.1 GCA_003978485.1 Persephonella sp. | reverse complement strand
AGCTTAACGACTTTGTCAATGGTGTCCGTATTGTAAACGCCCCAGCTGGCCATTTCAGAAGAGTTCGGCTTCGTAATTTGAATAACCCCTTGGCGGGCGGAAACAAGTTTTCCGAGTTTGGAGCCGGAACTTGAGGCCATTAATTCCGCACGGGTTTTCCCGTTCTGCGTCGCCTCTTTAATCAGCTTCAGTTTTACCGCGTCGAGCTTGGACAGAAAGAATCTCGGACCGGAAACCGAAACGCTCAACCCCGTCGCGTTCAGATCGGAAAGGGCGTGTCCCAGTTTTTCCAACGCGTAAACATCCGTACTGTTGATGCGTAACGAACGCGTAACTATATAATAATCTACCTTATTGAGAAGTTTTAATAGAATGCATGATTTATATCCGGGAAATAGATATGAAGGGGAAATTTTATTAGATGGAGAAAATATACTAAGTCCAGATTACGATTTAATAAAATTAAGAACAAAGGTTGGAATGGTATTTCAAAAACCTACTCCATTTCCTATGAGTATATTTGATAATGTTGCATACGGATTAAGATTAAGAGGAGTAAGAGATAAAAGAATTTTAGAGGAAAAAGTAGAAAAAGCTTTAAGACAGGCGGCGTTATGGGATGAGGTTAAAGATAGATTGAAAGAGCCGGCAGTTGGTCTCTCAGGAGGTCAACAACAGAGATTGGTTATAGCAAGGGCTTTAGCTGTTGAACCTGAAGTAATGTTATTTGATGAACCTACTTCCGCATTAGACCCAATATCAACTGCGAAAATAGAAGAATTAGTCGTAGAATTAAGGGATACAGTAACTATTATTATAGTTACACACAATATGCAACAGGCGGCTAGAATTTCAGATTACACCGCATTTATGTATTTAGGAGAGCTTATAGAGTTCGATAAAACAGATATTATATTTACATCACCTAAGAAAAAATTAACTGAAGATTATATAAGTGGAAAATTTGGATAATAAGATTTTTCTTTTTAATCTTTCTTTATAAATTTTTAAACTTAATAGATTAAAATAAAAACTAAATATTTTAATTAAATGAGGATAAATATGTTTTCAAAAAAAACTAAGATTGTAGCAACTTTAGGTCCTGCAACAGACAGTGAAGAAAGTATTGAAAAACTTATAAAAAATGGAGTTGATGTATTCAGATTAAATTTTTCACATGGAGACCACAACACACACAGAGAAAATATAAAAAAGATAAGAAAAGTCTCTGAAAAATTAGGTAGGTATGTAGCTATTTTACAGGATTTATCAGGTCCTAAAATAAGATTGGGAGAGGTAGAAGAGCCTATATACGTTCATTATGGAGATGAGATTGTTTTAACAAAGAAAAAATTAATAGGAAATAAAAAGGATAAAATCATAACTTTAAACTATCCTGAAGTTTTAGACCAACTGAAAAAAGGTGATTTAGTTTACATTGCTGATGGATTAATAAGGCTGGAAGTTAAAGAGAAATTTGAAGACGGTGTTGTAGCCAAAGTTATAGTAGGAGGAGTAATATCATCTAGAAAGGGTGTTAATTTTCCAAGTGCAAAGATTAATATATCTGCTTTAACAGAAAAAGATATAAAAGATATAAAGTTTGCAGTAAAGGAAGATATAGACATTATAGCCTTGTCCTTCGTAAAAACTGCTGATGATGTAAAAAAAGCTAAAGATATTATTAAAGAATTTGGAGGAGACCAACCTTTATTTGCAAAGATAGAGAAGCATGAAGCTATAGAAAATATAGATGAAATTATAGAAGCCGCCGACGGTATTATGGTTGCTAGAGGAGATTTGGGGGTTGAGATAGATATAGAAAAAGTTCCGATTATCCAAAAGGAAATAATAAAAAAATGTAATAAATCTGGAAAACCTGTTATAACTGCAACTCAGATGTTAACATCTATGTTATCATCACCCCGCCCAACTAGAGCTGAGGTATCAGATATTGCTAACGCTGTTTTAGATGGGACAGATGCGGTAATGCTATCTGATGAGACGACGGTAGGAAAGTATCCTATAGAAGCTGTCAAAGTTATGAGAAAAACTATTCTTGAAGCTGAGAAAGTTTATAACTACCATAAAGATTACGACGTTGTAGGTGATAAAACATTATCTATAGCCTACTCTGGAAGTGAGCTTTCAGAGAAAATAAATGCAAGTGCAATAGCAGTCTTTACGAAGAGTGGTAAAACTGCTAGAAATGTATCAAAGTTTAGACCTAAATCTCCCATTTTAGCAATTACCCATGATTTAAGAACGTTAAGGAGATTGAACATTGTTTGGGGAGTTATTCCTTATATGGTTATAGAAAATGAGTTTTTATCAGATAAGCTTCTATGTAAGTTTGTAAACGAAGCATTTAAAAAAGATTTCGATATAGAAAAAGATGTTATAGTTTCACTAGTTGGTTTTGTAGGTGGAATAACAGGTTCTACTAGCATAATAAGAGTTTTAGGTAAGGATGATATAGAATTTATGCTTTCTTCTGATTGTGAATGATTTTTAAAAATTTTAAAGTTAAAAAAAATTTTTTTTGATATAATAGAAAAGGTTTTATAAACAGAGGAGGGCATATTTTGGAGCATACTTATATAAATCATATAATATTTGCTGTGGCGGTGCTTATAGTTATTCCTGTACTATTTTTATTAATAGCTAAAAGACCATCATTAATACCTACACCTATACAAAACATATTTGAGGTTTATATAGAATTTGTTGACAATATGCTTAAGGAAAATATGGGAGAAAGAGGGAGGAAATACTTCCCATTAGTTGCAGGTTTAGGTTTATTCATATTCTTCGGTAATATTTTAGGAATGATACCGGAACTTGAGAGTTATACCGCAAATATTAATACAACTTTAGGATTAGCATTACTGGTTTTCATTATATATAACATTGAGGGAATAAGAGAACACGGAGTAAAATATATAAAACAGTTTATGGGACCAATTCCTGCGGCAGCACCAATATTTTTCATCATAGAAGTTATATCTCATATAAGCAGACCAATTACTTTAGCATTACGTTTATTTGCAAATATGACAGGTGGAGAGCTTATCACTGTAGTTTTAATAACATTAATACCTTTCTTAATACCGTTACCTATAATGGTTGTTCACTTAATAGCAGTATTCTTACAAACATACGTATTTATGATACTTACAACAGTTTATATAGCTGGCGCTATATCACATGAAGGACATTAAAAGGAGTAATTGAAAATGGTAGAATTGAAAAAAATATTGGTTGTTGTTGACTTTACTCCACTATCTATAAAAGCTTTAGAATGGGCAGAGTATATAGCAGAGAAATGTGGCGGTGAAGTTGTAATATTTGTAGAGTTGGAAGATGTTTTTTCTTTAATAAAAGCTAGCTTAGGTTTTAGTTTACCAGTCCCACCAAATTTAAGGGAAAAAGAGATTAAAAAAACTGAAGAAAAATTAAAAAGTTTAATAAAAAATCTAGATAACACAAGATATATTATAGAAGCTGAAGGAACTTTAGAAAAAAGATTACCTGTAATTATAGAGCAAGAAAATCCCGATATGGTTGTAATATTCGAAGATATAGAAGGTTTAGTTAAAAAGATTGATAAACAAACTCTTATAATAAAATAACACTGTTAAGGAGGTTATTAATGAGGAGAATTTCTAGCTTATTTATGATGTTTTTAATGATGGCAGGTGCTATCTCTTCCGCATTGGCTGAAGGTGGAGACGGAGAATTGGCTAAATCAATATTCTTTGCAGGTGTTGCTATAGGTGCTGGTATAGCTATAGGTGCAGCTGCAGGTGGTGGTGCGGCAGGTTTAGGTAATGCTGTTAGAGGTGTTTTGGAAGGAATGGCAAGAAACCCAAATATGGGTGGTAAATTATTAACTACTATGTTTATCGGTATGGCTTTAATAGAAACATTCGTTTTATACGGACTATTAATTGCAATAATCTTCATCTTCACGGGAATATTTGACGCTAAGGCTGGATACTAAAAAGCATTGGGGTATACCATAAGCAGTTGATGGTATACCCTATTTTTATTTGATTACAAACATTAAAGGAGGTAAAAATGGCTGAAAAAATAAAGAATAGATTGTCTAATAAGAAAAGAAAAAGAACATCTGGATTTTTAGCTAGAAAAAAAACTAAGGCTGGAAGAAGAATTTTAGCTAGAAGAAGAAGAAAGGGAAGAAAAAGATTAGCTGCTTAAATTTTAATGAAACTGCCTACATTAAAAAATCTAAGAATAAAAAGCATTTTAAAAAATGGTAAAAGTTTAAAAACTAAAAATTTTATTTTTTTATATCTTCCATCTAATGAAAAACATCTAAGATTTGGTTTTATTGTTTCTAAAAAAATATCTAAAAGAGCTGTTGATAGGAACAGGGTAAAGAGAATTATAAAGGAGGCTTTTCGTCTCCTATTAAAAGAAAGAAAAGACCTATTTTATAAACCGGTTGATATAGTCGTTATAGCAAATAAAACATTAATGAAAAAAAAAGTAATGATATTATAAGAGAAGTAGAGAAATCATTGGAGTTAATTTTAAATGATAAAGAAAACGGTAATAATTCTTCTTAAGATTTATCAAAAAGTAATATCTCCAATATATCCTGCAAGTTGCAGATACTATCCAACCTGTTCCAATTACGCCATAATGTCTGTAGAGAAATATGGAGTTTTCAAAGGATTATTAAAGGCTATCTGGAGAGTTTTAAGATGTAATCCTTTTTCTAAAGGTGGGATTGATTATCCTTAAAACAGCTTTACAATTATCTATTTTACAAAAAAAGCTAATTGTATAACACCGTTTTAAATTCTGATATAATTTTCTAAATTTTATATTTATAGACAGGAGGATTTAAATGGCTCAGAGAGGTATTAGAGAGTATGATGGTAAGAGAATATTAGCTAACAACTGGAAAGAATACTTTGGAGACGCTTTTGAGTATGATTTTAAATCAATTTTAATTACTCCAGAAACAGATTTAGAAGAAATTCCACAAAACTATCCTTGGGTATTAGATACTCCGTTAGTTGCTAAACCTGATATGCTATTCGGAAAAAGGGGAAAGCTAGGATTAATTTTATTTAAAAAGGAAAAACCGGGAGATGTGAAATGGGAAGATGCTAAAGAGTGGATAAAA
>QNZF01000055.1 GCA_003978485.1 Persephonella sp. | reverse complement strand
TATTTACAATTTCTCTCTGTTTATCTTCGCTTAACTCTATAAAACCATCTATTCTGTAAAGTAATGAACGGGCTACCTTTTCCCTAATATCACTGTCAGGTTTCGGTATAGCTATATTTTTTATTCTGGGATTTTCTAATGTGTACCAGGCAGGCAGGTCGTTTTCTTTATCAAGTAGGTATATTACAGAATTATACTTAGGCTCATTATCATCTATTAATTTAGGATTTGTGTTTATACTAAGCCTAAACATTTTGTATAAAAATTCCTGTAAATCCCTTTCCGCTATATCATTTAAACGGGAAGCGAAATTTATTATTACAGATGTGTATACTGCAGTATTTTCAACTAATTTTTCTATAATCTCGTAAGCTCTGTTTAAAGATATTTTTTTTGTTTCAGATGTGGATACTCCAGTTATACTGGAAAAAAATTCTTCCATACCTTCAACTATACTAAATCCAAATAAAGGCTCGTAAATAACTACGAGTCTGTAATTTTCGTATTTAGTTAATAGTTTTCCTAAAAAGTTTTTAATAGGTAATGGTATGTGTCTTCCGTTTATATAAAGTGGATATACATCGTAGATATTTCCATACAGTGTAAACTGACTTTTAACTGGAACAAACTTTATTATTTCCTTTGCCCATTTTTGAAGTTTGTCAAAGTCTTTCAATTTATTATCTCCTTTGAAAGATGTTATTTAATCCTTAAAGATTTTTATAAAAAACCTCCCTCAAAAATATTATAAACAGTTATGATTTAATAGAAAATTGATTTTAAAAATTAGGATTAACTGTATTTTTTATAATGTTAAAAACTTTTTGTATTAAAGGAATATAGCTTTTAAGCTCTTTAAATATTTCTTCTGCAACTTCTTCATGATAAGTATGAGATGTTTTGTTCCTACTGTCTATCATCTCCAAAAGTTTAGTCGTTTCTTCAGGAGAGAGATAACCTGATGAGAAAAACTCCCTTATACAATTTTTAGGAGATTTACAATTTATCCCTTCTGTTTTATGTAGAAAGCTTTTTAAACTTTTCCATAAAATCTCAACTGTAAATTCAAATCTTTGAATGGAACTATCTCTAAAGAATGGATAATCCTCATCTTCCATATATTCCAAAGCCTTTTAGTAAGCTTCTTTTAATCTAATTATAGATTTTTCTAAATCTTTTAGCCTTTTATCTAAATCCATCTTATACCTTCCTTTTTAACAATTTCCTCTAAGTAAGAGTTATTTTTTAAATCTACTATGTCAACTTTGTAAGGAAGATAACTTTCCTCTAATATCTCAGTCAGAAGAGAAATTTTTTCCTTTATATCTTCATCAGATTTAACAGCTAAATCTATATCTGAATATATAGAATTGTCTCCCCTTGCTCTAGAACCGAAAAGGTAGATTTTAACATCTGTCCCTTTAAAGTAATCTTTTAAAAATCTTTTTAAATCATTTATTGTCCTAATATGTTTAGCTGACTTTAAATATTTATTGATGTTTTTAATGTTATTCATTCCTTCCTTAATATAATAAAAGCATACAATCCTAACATTAATATTCCACCTAAGATAGAACCGATTAACCCTAATATATTACCTTGAAGATATAATCCTATACCTGCAATTATTGATGCTATTGATATTAAAAATCCCAATCCGATTAAAGGTTTTATTATTAACATCTCTAAGGTTAAAAGTAAAAGCAAAAATAACATTATTAAGGTAGGTACTAACATCACGTATCCTAAAGGTTTGTATATAAAGAACAAAGCAGAGTTTAATACTATTAAAGGTATAGTTATCTTAAGGAAATCCTTAAATGTTTTTGAGTATCCTTTAGCTCCTTTTTTTATTAAGTATCTTGCTACTTTAAGATTTAAAGGTAATGCTAAAGATAGTGGAGTATCTCCCTTTTCATTCTTTTTGTTTATATCTGCTCCATTCTCAACTAAAAATTTAACTATATCGTAATATCCTTTAAATGAAGCAATATGTAAAGGTGTATTTCCCTTCTCATCTGTTTTATTAACGTTAGCTCCCATTCTAATTGCAAGTTTAACATCTTCAAGATTTCCCTTTCTTGAGGCGGAGAATATTAAAGTCTGGGCGTCTTTTATCTCTTTATAGTTGTCTAATGTGATAGGTCTGTTAACTTCATCTTCAGAAAGTTCAGTTAAAGGTATAAGCTCATCTTTATATGAAGATAAAAATCCTAAAATTCTCTCGTAAGTCTGTATATCCCAGTTGTCTTTGTCTTTAAACTCTAAAGGTACAAGGTAGTTGTTAACTATTTCTTCCCATTTATCATAACTTAAAAATCTATCTTTATTCTTTCTAAAGTATTCAAGGACATTTTCATACTCTTTTATAGGTAATTTTTCAATTATTCTCAATTCTATAGGTAGAATATACTTATCTATAATCTCATCTATCTCCGAAATCTTTAACAGGTTATCAGGTATTCTTGATATAAAATCGTATATCTCGTTGTAAGTTTTTGTATCCCATTTCTTATCAAAAATTATGTCAGGTATAAAATACTCTTTCTTATACTTTTTTATACTGTCTATCTGAGAGTAGGTTATCACACCTTTAGGTAGTTCTTCAGGAAAACCGTCTAAAGGCTCAAAGACAGTTTTAAAGTCTGTTGGTCTTATTGCGTCTTTATTTTTCAAGAAGTCAACGGATTTTTTAAACAGCTCTATAAATCTATCTATTGAGTTTTTATTCTTTATATTAACTAAATTTTTTAAATTTTCTAAAAAATCGTGAAGTTTTGGGTTGTAAAGCTTTTTGTTTGATTTTACAGCTAAAGTGTATAGATAAGGTAATCTATCAAGATTTTTTAATAGTTTTTTCTCTTCAGGTCTTAAATTAATTCCTTTTAAATATTTGTATAAAATCTTTATTATCTCTGTTGGAGTAATCTTTATACCGTAAACAGAGAAAGGTTGGTCAACATACTGATATGCAAATCTGATAACCATCTCGTCAGGTAATTCAAGCTCGCTAAACAGGTTTTCAAGCCTTGTAGCTTTGTCATAATCTCCATTTTGCTCTAACCATTTTATTAAATAACCTCTAGCTATATGTTTTTCTGCCAACTCAAAATTATCAGGACTACTTAAAAAAGCTACTGCTATCTCCTCTAAGGATGTGTACTCATTTTCTCCAAATCTATAAGGTTTTTTTACTATCTCTTTGTCAATTTCTTCTTCATAATAAACAGGTATATTTCTATCACCTGCCAACCATCTCCTAACTTCGTTGTATCCCCATCTCTTTTTAGGGTCTCTAGTTAAAAGACCTTTAAGTAGAAGTTTTAAATCGTCGTCTATATGGTCAGGTATTGGAATGTTTTTAACTGTTAACTGATACATAATATTCTGCATATTCAGGCCTTTTAACGGGTTTCTGTCTAGAAGGTCAAGTATAATCATTCCTAGAGACCAGTAATCAGCACTTTTACCGACTACACCTGTAAATGTTTCAGGGGAAGAGTATATCGGTGTCCCTTTTACAGTTGTCATTTTCTTTGAAAGACCTTCATCTAAAACTGAAGATATACCAAAATCTGAGAACACGATATTGAAAGGCTTAACACTTCTAACAAGTAAATTTGAAGGTTTTAAATCTCTATGGATAATATTTTTATCATGTAAAGCCTTTAAACCTTCATTTATTTCATAGATAATAAGTTTTAACAAAGGTTTAGTTAATTTTTTACCTTTTAAAAATTGCTTTAAATTCCCATATTTTGCATACTCTAAAAGCTCATACCATCTTCCAGTTAATTTGTCTTTTCCAAACTCATAAAGTTTTATTACATACTTAGGTATCTCTTCTGTTATCTCTTTTATCTTCTTTAAAACCTCAGGCTTAGGTTCCATACCCCGTCTGTAAAGTTTTAAAACTCTGTATTCATCGTCTCTTTTCACTAGATATATATCAGCTTCTCCACCTTCCGCAGGAAATTCTTTTATAACATTCCAATCTCTAAATTTTGTTAAAGTTCCTGTTTGGTCTGAAGTTGTTAAGATAGGTGAAGGTGTTTCAATCTTTTTCTGTTTAGGTATGTGTGTCTCTATAACTGTCTCATCATCACTTCTGTATATTTCAGTTTTATCATTGTCTATTAACGGATTTATTAACTCTGTTTTATCTTCAAAATTTTTTTTATTGATTACAGTTTTATCGGTATCTATAGGAAAACTGTCTTTTTTATTTACTACAGTTTTATCATCAGACAAAAAATTAGACTTAAATATTTTTATTTCATCATTATCAGGAATATTTTTTTTCTTTCCCTCAATAACTGTCTTATCATCTAGGTTATCAATATCATCATTATTTTTTCCTTTGTTAAAAAACCAAACCATAATTATTTATCTCCAATTACTCAATTTTTCTCTGTTGTCTAATCTGTTTATCTTCTTTTTTCTTTTTTCTTCTTAATAACTCGTAAACTTCTGTTGCTATCTCGTAATAAATCTTATCTATATTAGGCTCAACTATAAGTTTAGGCTCCATTTCAACTCCATTTTTTTCCATAACAGTTAAAAGTCTATTGTAATCTGAACACCATTCTTTAGCCTTTTCCACATCTCTAATTTTGTCGTATTCTGTTAAGTTTGCCAGCTCTCTTTCATCAGCAACTAATCTTGTAAATCTAGTAATTAATTTATTACCTTCCAGCTTAATTGCTAATTTATACTCACTTCCTAGAGGTGTGTCTAAGTATGTAATATCTCCTTTAAGAAGTTTTATATCTGTACCTTCATCTTCCTCAAATTTATAACCTAATTCTTCAAAAGATTTTTTCAACTTGTCTATTACTTCCTTTTTTTTCTTTTCCTGAGAAGATAAAACTATATACTCTTCATAAAACTCTGAAAATTCCTCATTAGATATATACTTTTTCTCTAAAAGCCTTTTTCCTTTTTCTATAATCTCTTTAATTGTTGTTTTTTCTATCATATTTTTTATATCTTCTTTATAGATATTTGTTAAAGTTATTTTTTTCTTTAATTTTTTGTATTCTAGCTTTAACTTCTCAACTAGACTTTCCAGTTGCCCTTTATCAGTTGAGTTTTCCACCTGTTTAATTAAAGGTTGTAAATCATTTAAAACATCTTCGTCTAAATCTTTAATCATATCTATATAAGATTTAATCTCCAATCTTAATTTGTCTAATGCCTCATTCTCTTTATAAATTTTTTCCAGTTTATCTGAGGTGTCCCTTAAGGTTATTTTAGGTTCACCTTGAATATGTTTTTTTATTTTTTCTTTTCTATC
>QNZF01000054.1 GCA_003978485.1 Persephonella sp. | reverse complement strand
TTCCTGCCTTGGAATATGCGGTTTGTCTGAACGTAGTGGGATAGAAAGTACTTTTGAAGCTCCATCTTTTACAAAATCAAAACCTTTTTGGTTTGTCTGAACGTAGTGGGATAGAAAGTCAGTTTTAGATATGGATAGTCAGGTCTCTTGAAGTTGGGTTTGCCTGAACGTAGTGGGATAGAAAGGCTTTCAGATTGAACGTTATTGAAGATTAAAATCTCATTTCAACGCTCAATTCAATACGGTAAGGGCTTTCATTTTGACGTTTATCAAGCTTCTTAGCAATATCAAAAACAATAGCACCTGCAGGAGTAGGTACAAAAATTCCAAAACCACCAGTTTCCCTAGTCTTGAAATCCATTAACTCCCTATCATCTACAAAAACATTACCTATATCTGTGAATATAAATCCATAAACAGCATTAGCATATATAGGAAACCTTAACTCATTACTTAAAACAAAAAAACTTTTTCCACCATCTCCAGAACTACCCCCCACACTTTCAAAACCAAAACCCCTGAAGCCTTCAGTTCTTCCTATAAAATATCTTTCTGATATTGGAACATTGTTTATACCATCAAAGATATAACCTAGATTTAAAGCCTGTGTCCAAACTACATTTTTATATAGAGGATAGTAATATCTAATGTAGCTATCTGCTTTAAAATAAGTTAAATCTTCAAAGTATTTAGTTATACTTCCTATAAAGTAATAACCTTTAGTTGGATACACATTAAAATTTCTATGATTATCTTTTATTGTATACTTAACCTTAGTAATGAAATATTTATCATACTTACCTAGATTTAAATCTGTATTTTTAACCTGTATATAATTTCTCTCTATAGATATACCTCTCTTTACCCATTTGTTTATATATCTTTCACCCCAAATTCCATAACCTTCCACATCCTTATCAAATAATCTGTGATATTGATAATCTTTATAGAAATTGGCAAAAGCAGATATTTTAAAAGGAAAAATCCTACTACCAACGGAAATACGGGATAAAATCCTTCTACTTGAAAAGTTTACATAACCTGAAGCCTCTAAACCTATATTAAACATATTTTTTAAAGTTAATAATCCTGATATTTTCAATTTATCTTCTGTGTTATAACCTATAGAGGCTCTAAATAATCCTCTTTTGTCTTCTCTTAAGAAATAACCTTCTAAAACTTTTCTGTTTTTATCATCAATAATTTTATAAGTGTAAATTGAGTTGAATAAATAAGTTTCATACAGATAGTTAGTATTACTGTCCTCTTCTTCAGGTGAGTAAATTAAGTTTTCCTCATCGTAAATATTCCTTTCAATATATTTAGGGAAGAGATGATAACTGCCGTAAATTGCAGGTTTATATCTAACATACTTATCGCCTAACTTTCCTTTGTATATTGCAGTTATATAAACTTTGTTATCCTTTCCAAATCTAGTTTTTGTATCTAATAAAACATCTCCTTTCAGATACCCTTTAGATAAAATATAATTTTTTAAATCAAGTAAAATTCTCTGTAATTCTTGGTAATCATAAACTTTAGGAGTTTTAATATCTAATTCATACTTTGGAATATCTATTAAAATAACTTTTTCTAATATATACTTTTTACCTTTCTTAAAATCTAAAGATATATTTATAAGATGTTTTTCTCTATCTATATTTACCTTTAAATCGTAATTTGCGTTGTAATATCCCTCTTTTATCAATTTTTCATTCTCTTTTTTTAGAAAATTTTTTATATCTTTAATGCTTAATTCCGTTTTATCTATATTTTTGAAAAATCTTTCAATATTCCTGACATCCGTCTTTAATTTTATATTGCTAATTTTATATTTAATACCTTTATCTATATAAAACTTTATCTTTATTAAATTTTCCTTTAGATTTTTTTCCAATTTATAATTAACCTTAACATCTAAATAATTTTTGTCTTTGTAGTATTCCTTTATCTTCTCTTTAAACTCTTCCAGTAAAAATTTGCTGAAACCTTCAGAAGAAAAATCAATTAAACTTAATAATTCCTTTTTATCCCTTTCTATGTCTTTAGGAAATTCAAAAATATATTTTGTTCCCAAATCTACGAAAAGATTTACCTGTAAAGGATTTTTAAATAGCCTGTTCAGTACTATTGGATAAGTTTTTATCTTTTCATAATTAAAAAAATAAACAACTGCATCAAAATAACCATTTTTATACAAATATTTTTCTATCCTGTCTATTGCATCATCCACATTTGATAGGCTATATTTTTCCTCTTCCAATTTAGATACTTCTATAAGCTTTGATTTAAAGTCAGGAGATAATTTATCGTTAGATAGAATATTAATCTTCTCTATCTCATACTGATAATTTTCATCTATATATATATCCATATAGACATAACCGTTTTTGTTATCAATATTTACATTTAGCTTTACTTTGGCAAATGGAAAACCTTTTTCTGAATAAAAATTTTTTATTCTAAATGGAATTAAATAAATATCTCTAATATCAATAGGATAATTTTCCATCAAACCTGCAGAGGATAGAATATCCTTTCTCCAAGCTGAAAGATTTCCAAAAACCCTAACTGTCTTAAGAATTAGCTTTTTTTTAACTTTTATTCTATTAGATGATACTACCTTTATATACTTAAAATCCTCCGAAGCTTTTAATATCTCTTCTATAAATTTTATATTTCCTGTTTCTTTATAAACTTCATTCAAATTGTTATGTGGTAAAGGATAGTTACTTTCTATAATTAAATCCTTCCCATAAGCTAAATTTAATAAAAAAAGCAAAATTAATAATTTTCTAAGTTTATGCATATTTTCAAATTTTTTTATACAATAAGCTTTGAATTTAATTATATTAGTAGGGAAAAAGATTACAAGATTAAAGATTAATTCACTGATTAAACTCATTATTCAAAATTTTATTTTAATGTTTTTATATTTAAAAACTTTAGAGGTGTTTTATGGTTATCTATGAAAAAGATTTTCAGGTAATTGTAAAGCTTAAAAACGGGGAAGAAAAAGGCTTCGGTTGGGTTTTAAATGAAGGATATATAAAAGGTAATACAGATTATTTTATTGCAACTGAAGAGATTATAAAAGATAAGGACAATCCTTTAATTTTGCTTAAACAGGTTAAATGGGCTATATACTCTGGATTAGATGGAGAAAAATTAACAGATTATTTTGATTGGATAAGCCCTTTAGGTTTGGTTAGGGGGAATTCTGATTATTTTAGAGGTGAGTTAAACAGGATGGAGGCACTTTTTGATTTAAACGGAATAAAAACTAAGTGGTTTCAAAAGATAAGGGATAGGGGAGCTTTAACAGGTGAAAGTCCTTACTACTGGGGCAAAGAAAATGGAAAGTATGCTTTATACAGTATAGAAAATGGGGAGAAGTTAAGTGATGATTTTAAATCATCTGTTTTAGCAGGAGCTTTGTTAGGAAAGTCTGACAGGTATATTGTAGGTAGTTATGGAGATGAGATATTTTTTATTTACGATATAAAAGAGAAAAAGATAGTTTCTGCTGAATTTGACGAACATAAATTAATCGAAATATTGAGAAGTGGTGGAGATTTGGAAAAAGTAATAAATGAATTACCTTTATAACTGTTTGAGTAAATTATATAAAAATGGTAAGGTTATTTTATATTAATAAAGATAAAGGAATGTTTTTAATTGGCTAAAATAGCTTTAGCTTTAGATGTTGAAGATTTAGACTTAGCTAAAAATATTCTACGGGAAATAAAGGATTATAAAATAATAGTAAAGATTGGCTACCTTCTTTTTATAAAAGGTGGCGTTCCATTAATTGATTTTGTAAAAAATCTAGGATTTGAGATATTTTTAGATTTAAAACTTCACGATATACCTAATACAGTTTATAACGGAGTTAGGTCTGCTTCTGAATTAGGAATTGATTATCTTACAATCCACGCCTTAGGTGGCAGGGAAATGTTAATAAGAGCCGTGGAAGGAAAGAAAAACAATTTAAAGCTTTTGGCTGTATCTATATTAACTAGTCATTCAGATGATTATTTAGATTACATAGGAACAAAATACTCTTTAGATGATTTAGTTTTAAAGCTAGCTAAAACATCTTTAGAGTGTGGAGTAGATGGATTAGTGTCTTCTGCTTTAGAAGTTAAAAAACTAAAATCAAGTATAAATAAGGATTTTTTAGCTGTTGTACCGGGAATAAGATTAGACAAAACCGCTAAAGACGACCAGAATAGAGTTGCAACCCCTGAAGAAGCTGTAAAAAATGGGGCGGATATTTTGGTTATAGGACGCCCTATATTAAAATCGGAGGATAAAAAGAAAACTATTGAGTTTATTTTAAAAGAAATAGATAAGGTTAAATAGACTAATGGATATAACAGATTTTATTTTAAAACTTGCTTTAATTGGTGGAGACCCTGTTTTATACATTCTTATATTAATGAGTATCATATCAATAGGTGTTATTATTGAAAGGATTATTGTTATAAAAAATGTTGAAAAGGAGCTTTTAAACTATAATCCACTTGATTTAAAACTTACCTTAGAAAAAAGGCTTGGGATACTGGCAACTTTTGGAAATAATGCACCTTTTATAGGTCTGTTTGGAACAGTTTTAGGAGTTATAAAAGCTTTCTACGATTTAGGTGCGTCTTCAGATTTTGGAATAAAGGTTGTAATGCAGGGAATATCTGAAGCGTTAGTTGCAACTGCAATGGGTCTGTTTGTTGCCATACCTTCAGTTATAGCTTACAACTACTTTGTCCGTAAAATTAAAACTTTACTATTAATATATGAGTATGAAAAAAATAAAAATTGTTAAAAATTAAATGGAGTTTTTATGCTAAAAAAATTTTTATTAGTTAGCTTATTAATTAATTTTTCAGTTTTTGCATACTCTGGAGATTACAAAAGCTATCTTGAAAATAGATGTATTAACAATAATGAAGGCTGGGCTTGTAATACTTTAGGCTGGATTTATTTATATGACTATCCTAGAGATGTTCAAAAAGCATTACAATTTTTTAAAAATGGTTGTGATTTAAATTTTTCCTATGCCTGCGGTGGATTAGGATACATTTACAAATATGAGTTTAAAGACAGAGAAAAAGCTTTAAAATTTTTAAAAAAGCCTGTTCCCTAGGTGATAAATGGGCTGAAAGCAGTTGATGGAATTTTTAACTATAATTATCTAAAAATATGTATATAATTAGAAAGCGGTTAACGAAAATTGCATTTGATTTATAAAAATTTTTATTTTATAATAAAAAATAGGCTGGTAAATCAAAATCCCGAGGGTA
>QNZF01000037.1 GCA_003978485.1 Persephonella sp. | reverse complement strand
AAGAGCTAGAAAGAGAATATTTAAAAATAAAGAATGATGGAGATTTCCAAAGGGAATTAGTTTATTACCTGAGGGAGTTTGCAGGAAGACCTACAATTTTATATTATGCTAGAAGATTAACTAATGCTGTCGGTGGGGCAAAAATATACTTAAAAAGAGAAGATTTATTACATACTGGGGCACACAAAATAAACAACACTTTAGGGCAGGTTTTGTTAACTAGAAAATTAGGCAAGAAAAGGATAATAGCAGAAACTGGAGCAGGTCAGCATGGAGTATCAACTGCAACAGCAGCATCTCTGTTTGGATTAGAATGTGTAATTTATATGGGAGAAGAAGACGCAGAGAGACAGGCATTAAATGTTTTTAGAATGAAGTTATTAGGAGCCGAAGTTAGAATAGTTAAATCTGGAAGTAGAACATTAAAAGATGCAGTAAATGAGGCTTTAAGGGATTGGGTTAGTAATGTTAGGACAACACATTACGTAATAGGGTCTGCATTAGGACCACATCCTTTTCCTATGATTGTTAGAGATTTTCAGTCTGTTATAGGAAACGAAACGAAGGAGCAAATACTTGAGATAGAAGGAAAATTACCTGATGTGATAGTTGCCTGTGTAGGTGGTGGAAGTAATGCTATAGGAATTTTTTATCCGTTTATAGAAGATGATAGTGTGGAACTTGTGGGAGTTGAGGCAGGAGGTTATGGATTGGAAACTGGTAAACATTCTGCAAGTATAAATGGAGGTTCAATAGGTGTTCTACATGGTATGAAATCTTACTTTTTACAAAATGAATGGGGACAGATAGAACAAACACACTCAATATCTGCAGGTTTAGACTATCCGGGAGTTGGTCCAGAACATTCTTATCTGGCTAAAATAGGTAGAGCAAAATATATAACTGCTACGGACGAGGAGGCATTAGAAGGATTTTTACTGTTGTCTAGGACTGAAGGAATAATTCCCGCCTTAGAAAGTTCCCACGCTATAATAAAAGGCGTGGAGATTGCTAAAAATTTAGATAAGGATAAGGTTGTAATTATAAATCTATCAGGTAGAGGAGATAAAGATGTTCAACAGGTTAAAAACTTTTTAGATATTAATCAAGATATTTATAAAAAATTAGAAGAAAAATTAAAAAATAATTACAATCTGTAGAGTTTTATCTAAAATGATTAACGGTATACTTTTAGTTGATAAACCTGTTGGAATAACATCAAACGATTTAGTTATAAAAATAAAAAAACATTTTAATTTATCTAAAATTGGTCATACAGGTACACTTGATTATGGAGCTTCCGGTTTAATGATTTTGACACTTGGAAAAGGAACAAGATTTACAGAATACTTTCAAAAATTAGATAAAGAGTATATTACTATAGGCAAATTAGGGGAGATAACAGATACTTACGATAGAGAAGGTAAGGTAATAGAGAAAAAAGAATGTTTAGCAACAGAGGAAGAGGTAAAAAAAGCTATTTACTCATTTGTAGGAGAATATCTACAGATACCACCGCCTTTCTCTTCCAAAAGAATAAACGGTAAGAGAGCCTATCAACTGGCAAAGAAAGGAATAAAGCCCAACCTTAAACCTGTTTCTGTCAAAATTTACAGTATAGATATAATTGGTATTAATATTCCATTCTTTGAAATAAAAGTTGAATGTTCCTCAGGGACTTATATTAGAAGTTTAGTTAAAGATATTGGGGATAAACTTAACTGTGGAGCTTACGTTTACTCTCTAAGAAGAACAAAGATAGGATTATTTGATGTTGAAAACTGTGTTAATTTTGAAGATTTACTACAGATGTCTATTGAAGATTTAAAAAAATATATAATACCAATAAGGGATGCTTTATACTTTTTCCCTGAGATTAAACTAAAGGAAGGATACGATAAAAGATTTCTCAACGGACAAAGATTTAAAGTACCTTATAATATTAAAGGTTTGGTAAAAGTTATATCTGATAAAGATAAATTTTTAGGAATAGGCAAGATTAAAGAAAACAGTATTTTACAGCCTTTAAAAGTATTGAAAGATATATAAAAGGAGGATTTTATGGAAAATAAACTTAAAGAATTAATTGACAGATGGATAGAGGGTTGGAACGGGAAAGATTTAGATAAGATTTTGAGTTGTTATACAAATTCTGCAGAGTTGTTTGACCCTAAAGTAAAGGAAGCTTTTCCGGAAAAATTCACACTTACAGGTAGCGATGAATTAAAAGGATACTTTAAAATAATTCTCTCTCTATATCCAAATCTAAAGGTAAAACCTAGAGGCTTATGGCTAAAAGGTGAGTACGAGGCACTTTTAGAGTATGATTTATACACAGAGGAAGATAGAAAGGTAGATGTTATATCTAAATTTTATTTCAGTAAAGATAAAAAAATTCAGGGACATTTTGTTTACTATGGATTAAGTTATAAAGAAGTTAAAGATAAAAATACAAAAAAGGAAAATTAACTATTTTTAAATAGTAAACTCATTAAAGCTTTTTGTGAATGTAGTCTATTTTCCGCTTCGTCAAATATAACATCCGCAAATCTTTCAAATGTTTCTTCTGATATTTCTTCCCCTTTATGTGCAGGTAAACAATGCATAACAATTACATTTTTATTTGCAAATTTTAATAATTTTTCATTTATTTGAAAATCTTTAAAAGCTTTCTTTTTTTCTTCGTTGTTGTCCTGACCCATACTTATCCAGACATCAGTGTAAACTATATCAGCATCTTTAACTGCTTCAATAGGATTGTTTGTTATCTCAATATTGGCTTTACTATCCTTTGCTAACTCTAAAGCTTCCTTTACAGCTTTACCGTTCGGTTCATATCCATTTGGAGTTGCTATAGATACATTTAATCCCATTAATCCACCTGCTATTAACCAGGTGTTAGCCATATTATTCCCATCCCCAATATAAGCAAGTTTTAAACCTTCTATCTTTCCAAATCTTTCGTATATTGTTTGTAAATCTGCTAAAATCTGACAGGGATGTAAATAATCTGTTAATGCATTAATAACTGGTATACTTCCATATTTAGCCAGTTCTTCTACTTCTGAATGTGAATAAGTTCTTATTACAATTCCGTCTAAATACCTTGATAAAACCCTTGCAGTATCTTTTATATCCTCATTTCTACTTAATTGTGTTGTAATACCACTTATATATAGAGGTTGTCCCCCCATCTGATAAACACCAACTTCAAATGAAACCCTCGTTCTAGTGGACTGTTTCATAAAAATCAAACCTATAGACTTTCCTGTTAAAGTTTTATCCATAAATTTGTCTTCTTTCAGCTTTATTGCATACTCTATAACTTGATAGACTTCATCTTTTGATAAATCAGATATATTTAAAAAATCTCTCTTCATAAAAAAAATACCCCCTTTGGATTTTATCTTTATTTAATTTTTTGAAGATTTAGAAAAATCTATTAAAAATTTTAAACTATATACAGTTAAATTTAAATATTAATATCCAGCATGTTTAACAAATTTTTATAAATTTATTTCAATACTCATATTTGTAATAACAATTTTGTAAAGTGGATAAAATAATTTACATCTGATTGTTTATTTAGAGGAAAATTTTAATCATATTGTTTTGGCATAAATCTTTCGTTATATTTACTGTAGTTAAAAACAACTTAAGGAGTTTTGTAAATGAAAAAAATTGAGGCAATTATAAAACCTTTCAAACTTGATGAAGTTAAAGACGCCATTACGGAGCTGGGAAACTTTGGTATTACAGTAACTGAAGTAAAGGGCTTTGGAAGACAGAAAGGACATACAGAGCTCTATAGGGGTGCTGAGTATGTAATCGATTTCTTACCTAAGATAAAAGTTGAAGTTGTTGTAGATGACACTATGGTTGAAAAGGTTGTTGAAGCAATAATAAATGCGGCTAAGACGGGAAAGGTTGGAGATGGAAAAATATTTATCATCCCTGTTGAAGATGCAATAAGAATAAGAACTGGAGAAAGAGGAGAGGAAGCTTTATAAACTCTCTTTTTTATTAAATGTTTATATAACTATTTAAAAAGAGGAGGCTACAAAATGAAAAAAGTTTTAAGTGGGATTATTTTGTCTTCTTTAGCCCCTATATTAGCTTTTGCAGGGGAAAATAAGATAGATACAGGTGATACTGCATGGATGATTACAGCTACAGCTTTTGTCGTATTAATGACTGTAGGGGGGCTAATTCTGTTTTATGGTGGTATGACCAGGTCTAAAAATATAGTCAACACTGTTATGATGGTTTTAATATCTTATGCATTGGCGATAGTTGTATGGACTTTATGGGGATACTCTTTAGCTTTCTCAGATGGAGAAGGAGCTTTATACAGCATAATAGGAGATTTCTCTAAAGCTCTTCTAAATGGTATAGATCATAAAACTCCATCCAGTGTAGGTGCATTTCCTGAATGGGTATTTATTGCATTCCAATCAACATTTGCGGCAATAACAATAGCGTTAGCTTCAGGTGCCGTTATTGAGAGAATGAAGTTTTCCACTTGGGTTATATTTACAATTTTATGGTTAACATTCGTTTATTCACCTATTGCCCACGTTGTATGGGGTGGTGGTTTTCTATACGATGCTGGAGCTTTAGACTTTGCAGGTGGTACAGTAGTTCATATTAATGCAGGGGTTACAGGACTAGTTTTAGCTATCCTCTTAGGAAAAAGAAAAGATTATGGAAAAAAAGCTATACTACCATCTTCAACGGTTTTAACAGCTTTAGGAGCAGGTTTACTATGGTTCGGATGGTTTGGATTTAACGCAGGTTCAGCATTTGGAGCAAATGATATTGCAGGGGTAGCATTACTCACCACAAATATAGCAACTGCTACAGCAGTATTATCTTGGGTAATGATGGAATGGATCGTTGCTAAGAAACCTACACTTTTAGGTGCTGCTTCAGGAGCGATAGCAGGTTTAGTTGCAATAACTCCTGCAGCTGGATTTGTTAATCCTGTGGGAGCATTAATTATAGGTTTTGTTGCAGGTATAGTTGGGTGGTTTGGTGTTTTTGTATTGAAAAAAGCATTAGGTTATGATGATAGTTTAGACGCGTTTGGTGTTCACGGTTTAGCTGGTATATGGGGAGCTATAGCTACAGGTTTCTTTGCTTTACAATCTCTAGCTTGGGACGGTTCACCTTTAAAGGATAACGGAGACAGAATAGGACAGATAATTGTTCAGGTTGAAAGTGTATTATTTACAATTGTTTATACAGCTGTTTTAACGGCAATACTATACTTTATATCTTCCGCTTTAACTGGTGGTGGTAGAGTGGATGATGAAACAGAAACAATGGGATTAGATGAAGCAACACACGGAGAAAGAGGATTTAACCTCTAATCCCTTTCTTCCTTCTTCCCTTTTAATATTATGCTTTTAAATCTTCTTTTATCTGTTTTAATAGGTGGATTTATCGGTTATATAACAAACTATTTAGCTATAAAAATGTTATTTAAACCTTATAAAAAAATATATCTCTTCAATAAAATTCCTTTACCTTTTACGCCGGGAGTTATACCTAAAGAAAGGGAAA
>QNZF01000020.1 GCA_003978485.1 Persephonella sp. | reverse complement strand
GATATGTATATATAAAAAATCTCAAGATTGATAATAAAATTTTTAAACAAAACATTTTTTTTAATAAAAATTTGGAGATTAGTTATAAGCCTTTTAATAAAAATCTGTCAATTAGATTTAACAAGTTTGATACTTCAAAAGTTTTAAAGAATAAAGAAAAAATTTCTGCTAAATTAACTGGAGATTTACGAATAAATAAAAAAAATAATTATAAAACTATAAATGGTAAAGGCAGTATTATTTTAAAAAAATTAAATTTAAAATTTATTTCGGTAAACAATATAAGGATTAAATACGACATTAAAGAAGACAAGAACTTTTCTAAAGTTGAGGCAGATTTGAAAGGTTTAAATATTAACGGAAAATTTACAGGTAAAATAGTATGGAAAGATAAAATTCATTTAAAAGGTAATTTTTCGGGTAGATTTTTCAATCAAAAAGTTGAAAGAGATATAAACGAAGAGTTTAATTTTAATTTTCTTGACGGTATCTTATGAAAAGATTGGCAGATTTAATTCTAAATCTTAAGGTTTTGAATATAACTATACTTTTTAAAATACCATTTTCTTTTATATTTTTTTTAGTTCTATCATTTTCAATAGCTTATACACTCAATCTTATAATTGAATACAAATTTTTTTCCATTCCTTCGCCGGTTTTTGATTACAAAGAAGAAAAAACAAACATAAAGAGAGATTTAAATACATCTCTGTTAAAAGAATTATTCAAAAAGGCAGAAGAGAAAAAAGATAAGATAGTTTTAGTGTCAGGTAATATAAAACTTTTAGGTATTTTATGGATAGGGAAACATAAGTTAGCATTAATTGAGGTAGGTAAAGGTAATAAAAAATTTATAAAAGAAGGTGATTTGATAAATGGGGGAAAGGTTGTAAAGATAAACAATTTTTATATAGAAATAAAGGATAAGGAAGGAATAAAGAGAATTTATTTAAATATTAAGGGAAAATTGGTTAATAAAAATGTATCTAAAAAAACATACACTAAAAATTCAACTAAAATTAAAGAGATAAATCTAAAAAATTTAGACCTAAATAAAGATATTTTTAGGATAATGAAAGGAATAATGATAAAACCTTACAGAATGAATGGTAAACGGGGATTGTTAATAGAGAGTGTATCAGATACTACTTTAGCGGAGGAGTTAGGCTTACAGGAAGGTGATTTTATAGTATCAATAAACGGAATGCCAATAGTCAGTGAAGCTACATTCGTTAATAAAATCATATCAACTGTAAACAGTGGAAAACCTATAGAGCTTGTGATTTTAAGAAATAACAAGGAGGTAAGAATAAAATACAATGGGGCAGTTTTTAAATAAAATATCCAAAAGTTTAATTATCCTAGTCTTAATTTTTAGCTTTAATTTTGCTTACTCTGAAAATAAAAATAACAATTCCCAACTTAATCTTGACACTCTTCTAGAGTTAGCTATAAAGTCAAAAGAAAGTGGCAAAGTTTTGTTTAATTTTGAAAAGATAGATTTAAATTTATTAACCTATTTTATGTCCGAGCTTACAGATAAAAATATTATCGTCAATACAAATCTTAAGGGAGAAGCGTCTCTTGTTTTTAATGAACCTGTATCAATAAAACAAGCTTGGGACATATACACAGCAATACTTAAAGCTAGGAATTATAACGTTATTGATAAAGGAAATTATGTTGAGATAGTTTCTAATAAAGAGGTAAGGGATATTGTGCCACCGTTAAACAAACCTGTTGGAAACTCTACAAAACTGATGACTTACGTTTACCGTCTTAAGAACGCTAAACTTTCTGATGTTTACAGAATACTGGTTAGACTAAAAAGACGGGGAGTTATAGCACCTTATTATCCTGCAAATGTGGTTGTTATTACCGATACTGAGGACAATATAAAAACTATCAAAAATATACTTAACTTCATAGATAGTATTGATAGCCAGTCTGAGATAAAAATATATAAGCTTAAATATATAAATGCAAAAGAACTAACTTCAGCCTTAAGAAATATTCTTATAGACTATAGAAACAGTTTTAAGATTTATCCACTTAACAGTTTAAACACAGTTCTTGTAAAAGCTAACCAAACTATAATTGAAAAAATAGATAAAATTGTTAACGAGTTAGACAGTTCTCCAGACGATATTTACTTAAGGAAGTTTTGGATAATTAAAATAAAGAACAGTAAATCAAAAGATATAGCTAAAGTTGTAAACAGTTTATTGAAAAATGCAAAGATATTAACCAAAGGTAAAAATCTACCAACAAATTCGGTAGGTAAGCTTACAGTAGTATCAGATGACAGTTCAAACTCGCTGGTAGTCTTTGGTAATAAGGTAGAGTATGAGGCGGTAAAAAATCTTGTTGAAAAGTTAGATAAAGAGAAGAAGCAGATATTGATAACAGTTCTAATTGCTGAGGTTTCCCAAAGTGCATTAAGGGAAATAGGTATAAGATGGCAGATTTTCGGAAGTAATGGTGGAGCGGCCTTTAGAGGTGGTATATCTAGAGATAACTTTTTTTCTTTAAGTGGTTCTGCAAACTTTGTTGCAGGTGGAGTGTCTTCAAGTGGTGTTAATGTAAATATTAACGGTAATACAGTCTTATTTCCAGATTTATTATTTTTATTCTCACTTTTAGAAAAAGGTTCAGGATTTAATGTTGTTTCATCACCAAAAATATTGGTTTTAGACAATTCGGAGGCACAGATAAATGTTTCTCAAGTTGTTCCCTTTGCAACAAGTATAAAGTATGATGTTAATGGAAATCCAATAATAAACTACGATTATAAAGAAGTTGGTTTAATTATGAAAACTAAACCACATATATCAGGGAATAATATAATAATAGAACTACATCAGGAAGTTAACGATGTTATAGGTTTTGAAAACGCACAGGTTGGAAATCTAAGTTATATAGTTCCTAAGACTTCTAAAAGACAGCTAGATACCGTAATAACTGTAGAAAACGGTAAAACTATAGTTTTAGGTGGTTTAGTCTCTAAAAAGACAGTAAAATCTATGGAAGGTGTACCCCTTTTATCCCAAATTCCAGTTATAGGAAATTTATTTAAATACAGAAGTGAAAGCTCAGATAAGACTAACCTTTTTATATTTATAACTCCATATATAATAAACAAACCTGAAGACATAGCCAAAATAACTGAAGAGCATATGAAATTAGTAAAAAAATTACATTTATATAAAAAATTAGATAAAGGGATTATGCCAAACAACTCTCTAAGCAATTCAAAGGATAAAACAGATAACGAATTGGAAGATTATAAAAAGTTTTTTGAATAATTTTTTTTCATAACCTTTTATTTTAAAATTTTGTTTTATAAACATATCTAATGGAGTTGTTTTTTCAGCTATGGATAATAAAACAGAAACGGTTTTTATTACAGGAATAGGTTCAGGTTTAGGTAAGGCTTTAGCTAAATATTACCTAGAAAAGGGAAGTAAGGTTATAGCCTTAAGTAGGCATCTACCTCAAGATTTGAAAAAATTTGAAAATCTTTATTTCTATCGTTGTGATTTGGAAGAGCTTGAAAAGGTATATCCAATAACTGAAAAGGCTCTAAAAGACACAAAGGAGATAAGTATAGCTTGGCTTAACGCAGGTTTATTGACAGAGTTAAAAGATATACACGATACACCTATATACGAAATGGAAAGAATGATGGACGTAAATGTTTGGGCTAACAAAATAATTTTAGACTGTTTCATAGATTTAAACATAAAAATACCTTCAATTATTGCCATATCTTCAGGAGCTTCTGTAAACGGTAATAGAGGATGGCACGGATACTCAATATCAAAAGCATCTTTAAATATGTTAATTAAGTTATACTCTAGGGAGATGGATAAAACTAAACTTATAGCTTTAGCACCGGGATTAATTCTAACTCCGATGTTGGAGAAGTTTGTTTTATCTGCAGATGAAAACAAGTTCCCTTCTGTAGGTAGAATAAAAAAAGCTCCTAAATACTCACCTGAAGAGACAGTTGAGCTGATACTATCTAAACTTGACAAAATCCTTTCATTTGAAAGTGGAAGTTATATAGATATAAGAAAAATTTAAAAATTATGAAAAAAGTTAAGATTTTTACAGATGGAGCTTGTTTAGGAAATCCGGGAGCAGGCGGATGGTGTTCTATCTTACTCTATAAACAGCATAAAAAAGTTTTAAAAGGTGGTAAATCTTACACCACTAATAACGAAATGGAATTAACAGCTGTTTTGGAAGGTTTAAAAAAATTAAAAGAGCCTTGTGAAGTAGAGATATACACAGATAGTAAGTATGTTGCAAATGCTATTAACGAATGGATACACAATTGGTCTAAAAAAAATTGGTCTGTTGGAATAAAAAAGAAGATTAAACATTTGGAAAAATGGCAAGAGTTATACGATTTACTAAAAAAACATAAAGTAAAGGCTATCTGGATAAAGGGGCACTCAGGTATAAAGTATAATGAGCTTTGCGACAGGTTAGCTAAAGAGGAAGCTAATAAGCATAGATAGATTTTAATCATTTTTATAATTGACAATTATTTTTAGCATCTATAAATATAAAAAATCAATAGGGAGGTTCGTTAAAATGTCTGTATTAGTTGAGTTTGCAATGTTTCCTACAGATAAAGGGGAAAGTGTTAGTAGTTATGTAAGCAGAATAATAAAGATGATAGATGAGGAAGGAATACCTTATAAACTTACTCCTATGGGGACAGTTTTTGAAGTTGAAAATATGGAAGATGCATTAAATATCTTAAACAAAGCCTATAAACAGTTAGAACCAGATTGTAATAGAGTTTATTCGGTTGTAAAGTTCGACATTAGAAAAAATAAATCAAATAGGTTAAAGCAAAAGATTAAGTCTGTTGAGGAAAAATTAGGAAAAGAGGTGCAAAAATAACTGTTATAATGTAATTATTAATTAAAAATGAATAAAGGGAACAAGATATGAACGAAGAAGATAAATTAGAAAAAGATAGGGAGTTTAAGGCAGGTTTTGTTGCTTTAGTTGGAAAACCAAACGTTGGTAAATCAACAATTTTAAATAATATACTAGGAACAAAAGTATCTATTGTAAGCTCAAAACCTCAAACAACAAGAATGAGAATTTTAGGTGTAAAGCATGATAATGATGCTCAAATTATATTTTTAGATACTCCCGGTGTTCAAAAAGGGAAAGACCTTTTAACCCAATCTGTTATGGAAAGTGCAATCGGCAGTATGCAAGAAGCAGATGTTATAGCTTTTATAATAGATGATAGAGGTTGGACAAAAGAAGATGATGAGATTTTAGAAAAACATGTAAAACCTTTAAACAAACCTACAATCTTAGTTATAAATAAAGTAGACAGGATTAAAGATAAAAGACAGTTATTACCTTTAATAGATAAGGTATCCCAAAAGTATAATTTTGTTGAGATATTCCCAATGTCAGCAATAAAAGGAGACAATATATTAGAGTTTGTAAACACTTTAAAAAAATATCTACCTGTTTCACCTCCACTTTACCCTAAAGACCAGATAACAGATTTACCTCTAAAGTTTTATATAGCGGAGATAATTAGGGAAAAAGTTTTTAAAAACACATCTAAAGAGATACCTTACTCTGTAGCAGTTGAGGTTGAGAGCATTGAAGAAGGTAAAGTTAATAAAAATCTTTTAATTATCAGAGCAATTATATATGTAGAAAAGGAAAACCAT
>QNZF01000045.1 GCA_003978485.1 Persephonella sp. | reverse complement strand
AATAAAAACTATTCAGGAGAATGTTGAAAAGGTTAAAGAAGAAATGAAAAATGAAAGGATAGAAACAGAAGTTGGTGGCGGACTGGTTAAAATAATAACTAATGGTTTAGGTGAAGTGATAGACATAAAAATAGATAAATCAATCTTAGATGAAGAGGGATACGAGCTGTTAAAAGAGTTATTAATTGCAGGTATAAATCAGGCACAGAAGAAAAGTAAGGAAGTTATGGGAGAGAAATTATCTGAAGCTGTAGGCTTACCTAATATTCCCGGTTTAAATATAAACTCTCTCTTTTCTTAAAAATTTTCCCTTTTTCTTTTACTTTTTTGGATACACAATCTCATCACCTATCTTTATAACTATATCCCTTCCATTTTGGAAAAACTTAACACCTTTAAACTCAGAATTTAGCGGAATATACTTATCTGCGTTAAATTTATACCTTTTTTTCCTTTTTATAACCAAATAAACCTTTTCACAACCTTCTTTGTTTAAAACAGTTTTTATAAAACTATACTTCCTTTTCATATACAGATAACATTCATTGGTTAGCTTAAGCAAGATATACCTTTTATCTTCTAAGATTTCATAATTTTTAACATTTTCTTTTGATAAAGCTATTAAATTGTCTGTCTTAGAGAAAAACAAAAATATTAAAAGTATAGGAACAGATATTAAAATTTTTACGTAAGCCTTCAGATTTGATATGAAAATTATTAAAAATATTACTAATATTAAAGTTGTGAAGAATAAATCAGGTTTAAAGCCTATAAAGTATAGGTCTAAATCTGCAAAGAATGAAGTAATTCCTATAAAAATCTGTCCAAACTTATTCATTACATTAACTAATATATCTATTTGAAAACCTGTTAAGATGTTTAGAACTGCTAAAGATATATAAGGATACATTGGAATTAAAGCTATAGGTGTTCCTATAATAGAAACAGGAGAAAACTTTCCGAAATGATATATTAGAACAGGTGTTGTAAAAAGTGTTGCCACTATGGATATAACTATTCCTATAATCAAATATTGATAAAAATTGTTCACCTTCAATTTATGTTTTTCTACAAAGAGAAGAATACCTAAAACTGCGATGAACGATAATTGAAAACTTGGACTAAATAAAGCTTTAGGATTAAAAATCAAAACTGCTGTTCCTACAAAAAAAAGAATATTTAAAGAGTTTATTTTAAAATTTTTTATCTTACTTAACAAAAACAGGATGCCCATTAATGATGCCCTAACTACAGGAATTTTTAAACCTGTAAAGATTGGAAAGAGAGTTATTATAAAAATTGTTAAAAGATATTTAATTTCCCTTTTTAACGGGTAAAACAGGATTAAAAGTATTGATATTAAAATACCTACGTGTAAGCCCGATATGGCAAGCAAATGAATTAATCCTGAATTTTTGAATATCTTTTTAGTTTCTTCGTCTATATTATACCTATCTCCAAATATTACCGCTTCACCTAACGAATAGAGTATTTTATCTGTAGTTTTATCTTTAAAATTTTCTTTTAAACAATTTTTTAAATTAAATATAGATATAAAGGGATTATTTTTATTATTTACTTGAAAATTTTTTACATAAAAGTTTAAAGAATTATCTTTTACCTTCAGATTTCCATTTAGGTTTAAGTTTGTATGAAGAAAAATTGGTAATTTTGTAGAATTTTTTGAGTAAAGGAAAACTTTTAAATTTTTATCTAACAATTCTTTATAATTTGATTTTTCAACTTTACAATCAAATTTTAAAAATTTTTTATACACAGACGGTATATTTATAACTTTACATTGGAGGGATAAATTTTTCATAGATTTAACATCTTTTACAGGCTTTTCCGTTATAAAGTAGCCAAACAGAAAGCATGACATAACCAATAGAATGAGAGATAACTCTTTTTTTGAAAAAATTGAAAGTATGATTAAGAGTAATAAAAAAATTAATACTGGAAAGTTTAAAGCTAAAATGTGTGAAGTTATTATTCCTAAAGAGATAGATATAAAGGAAATAAGAAAGGGATACTTCATTTTATATAATTGTCAATGGATGTCTCCCTAAACCGTTCTTTTCCCTGTATACTGATACTGTGTTAATTAGTAGTGATACTACTGTTAAAGGTCCTACTCCACCGGGAACTGGAGTTATTGCGTATGCTTTATTTTTAACATTATCAAAATCAACATCTCCCACAATTTTACCGTTTTGAAGTCTATTAATACCAACATCTACTACAACAACACCTTCCTTTACCATATCTTCAGTTATAAGCTTAGGTTTTCCAACTGCGACTATAAGTATATCTGCCGATTTCGTATGTTCTTTTAAGTTTTTCGTGTTTTTATGGCAGTAGGTTATTGTAGCTTCTTCATTCTTTAAAAAGATTAATCCCATAGGTTTGCCGACTATATTACTTGTTCCAACTATTACAACATTTTTTTTAAATATTTCTATATCGTAATGTTTTAGCATTATCCATATTCCTAAAGGTGTACAAGGTATAACACCTTCATCAATTCCTGTGGCAAGCTTACCAACATTTAAAGGATGGAAACCGTCCACATCTTTCTGTGGATTTATACTGTTAATAATCTTTTTTGTGTTAATATGCTCTGGTAGTGGTAGCTGGACTAATATACCATCAACATCATCTCTGTTGTTAAGCTCATTTATAAGCTTTAAAAGTTGTTTTTCTGTTGTATCTTCTGGTAAGTGGTAAGATATAGAGTTAATTCCTACATACTCGCAACTTTCTTCCTTTTTTCTAACATATATCTTACTGGCAGGATTTTCTCCAACGAGTATGACCGCTAAAGAAGGTTTCCTTAATCCTTTTTTTAGATAATGACTAATTTCTTCTTTTAACTCTTCTTTTAGTTTATTTGCTAACGATTTCCCGTCTAACAGCTTATACAAGTGTTAAGCTCCTTTTATAAAATATATATCAAATTATTATAAATCTAAACTTTTTATTTTTTTAAATAAGCTTTTTAGGAAATCTCTTTCTTTTCCTTACTTTTCCTTGTTTTACAACATTAAACATCCTTTACTCCTAAACATCAGATTTATGCTAACATAATATTTCATTCAATTTAATTTAAATTATAAAGTTTAAAAATTTTCTTTTCTAATCTATACTTATTTTTGGTAATCAAACACAGGAGTTAATCCTTGTCAAAGGGACGGAAATACTCAAAGGAAGAGAGAAAGTTAGAGATTGTTAAGGTTGCCTGTAAGCTGTTTGCAAAAAGGGGATACTATAATACAACAATTCCAGATATAGCAGAAGCTATGGGAATGAGTGTTGGAAATATTTATAACTATTTTAAATCGAAGGAAGAATTAGCAAAATATATAATGAGATATTCTTCCCGTCTTTTAGGAAACGAAATAAGGAAGATAAATGAAGAAGATTTATCAACAAAAGAAAAAGTATACAAAATAGTTAAAAGATTTTTTGAGATAGCTGAAGAACAACCTGAACTTATTGAGTATTTTTTAAGAGTTTTCTTGTCAAATAGGGAAATTTTTAATGAAGGATGTGAAGGATTTTTATGTGTAAGTGAAGTTATTACAGAATTGATGTTATTTTTTGAAGAAGGTGCAAAGATAGGGGATTTTAGACAGCAAGAATTCTTTCCAGCATTTACAACTCTTATGGGACCCCTTGGCGGTATGGTTTTTCTTAAAGGAGAAGGAGTTTTACCAAAAAGTCCTGTTGAGTATTCAGATGAACTTGCAAAAAATATATGGAATGCGTTAAAAAATGGGTAAAAAAACTCTTTTATGGCTTCAAGGTTTATCCTGTAACGGTAATTCCCAATCTCTTTTAAATGCAGAAAATCCCTCTTTTTACGAGTTATTCTCTAGAGTAGAACTTATTTTTCATCCTGAAATATCCTATAAGGAAAATATTTTACAAGTGTTAGAAAAAGTTTTAAGTGATAGAAAAAAGGTAAATTTTTTGGTTATAGAAGGAAGTATAACAACAAATAAAAGATTTCACAGAATAGGAGATTATACAATTGGAGAGTTAATAGACAGACTGAAAAATAAGGTTGATTATATTATTGCGGCAGGGAATTGTGCATCTTTTGGAAATATACCTGTTTTATATAGAGAACATAAAGATATAAGAGGATTACAATTTAAATTTAAAGAAAGAAAAGGTTTTTTACCACCAGATTTTAAAACTAAATCAGGGTATCCAGTAATAAATATTACAGGTTGTCCAATGCATCCTTCTTGGTTTACCCAAACGTTAATAGCCCTTTTAGAAGGTAGAAAAGTTATTCTTGATAAATATAATAGACCTAAAGAGTTTTTTATGTATCTATCCCATGACGGATGTCTTAGAAATGAATATTTTGAGTGGAAAGTTGAAGCAGAAGAATTTGGACATAAAGAAGGATGTTTATTTTACAATCTTGGTTGTAGAGCCCCAATGACCCATGCACCCTGTAATAAAATACTGTGGAATAGAGTATCTTCAAAAACTAGAGCAGGATTACCATGTTTTGGTTGTACAGAATTTGATTTTCCTTTAAGAGAAAACTATTTTGAAACAAAAAAGAATATAGGTATTCCTGAAGATGTTCCTTTAGGAGTTTCAAAAAGGGTATATATAACAATAACAGGTGTTGCAAAAACATTGAAAAATGAAAGATTGAGTAAAAAGTTAGAAGAAACAGATTAGATTAAAGCCAGTTTAAAGAGAATTTAGAAATTGCCAAATTTTTGATTTAAACCAAAATAATTTTATAGTTTTTTTTAGTCCTAACCAATTATTCAATTTAACACTTTTGCCAGCTAAAGTAGATTAGCTGAATTTAACTTCAGAATTTGGCATTAAGTTATTCTATAAAATATCCAATCAGAAAAATGCTAACTTTATAATGTATAGAACTAAAACAATAAAAATTATAAAAATTTTTTGTTTTTCAAATAACTGCCAATTTATTTTCATAATAAAAAAAGAAAAATTAAAAAGCCGAAAGGCTTTAGAATACGAAGAGTTTGTCTGCTACTAATATGTCTAACTCTTCAGGAGGTAATTCGTGGAAGTTTAGATAACTGTAAATTTTATCTTCCTTACCTGCTATTTTCTTGTTCATAATATCAAAGTACTCTTCAACTGTAGGTAACCTTCCGAGTAAAGCTGACATTGCACCTATTTCAGCGGAGCCTAAATAAACTTTCGCACCTTTACCCATTCTGTTATCAAAATTTCTTGTAGATGTGGATACTACGTTAGCGTAATCTTTAACTCTAGCCTGATTACCCATACATAATGAACAGCCGGGTACTTCTGTTCTAGCTCCAACTTTTCCGAATATGTTGTAATAACCTTCTTCTATTAATTTTCTCTCATCCATTTTAGTTGGTGGCACTATCCATAATCTCGTTGGTATCTGGCTTTCACCTCTTAATATCTCTCCTGCCGCTCTAAAGTGTCCTATATTTGTCATACAAGAACCTATAAATACCTCATCTATCTCTTTAGGTCTTCTTTCGTCTGCTAAAATCTCAGATAAAGTTGCCACATCGTCTGGGTCGTTAGGACAAGCTAAAATTGGTTCTTTTATTTCATTTAAGTCTATTTCCAACACTGCCGCATACTCTGCATTTTCGTCTGGTTCAATTAACTCTGGATTATCTAACCAAGCTTTCATTTTATCTATTCTTCTCTGTAGCGTTCTGGCATCCTGATAACCTGCTTCAATCATTTTTTCTAATAACGTTATATTAGACTGGATAAACTCCATGATTGGCTCTTTATTTAATCTAAATGTACAAGCTGCCGCACTTCTCTCTGCTGAAGCATCGGTAAACTCAAAAGCCTGTTCTACCTTTAAGTTAGGTAATCCTTCTATCTCTAGAATTCTACCTGCAAATACATTTTTCTTTCCTTTTTTCTCTACAGTTAACAGCCCTTCCTTTATTGCAAAGTAAGGAATTGCGTTAACTAAATCTCTTATAGTAATTCCCGGTTGTATTTCTCCTTTAAATCTTACAAGGACGCTTTCAGGCATATTTAAAGGCATAGTTCCTGTTACCGCAGCAAATGCAACTAAACCTGAACCTGCAGGGAATGATATACCCATTGGAAATCTAGTATGACTGTCTCCACCTGTTCCAACTGAGTAAGGTAGTATCATTCTGTTTAACCAAGAGTGTATAACACCGTCTCCCGGTCTTAAAGACACTCCACCTCTTTTAATTATA
>QNZF01000004.1 GCA_003978485.1 Persephonella sp. | reverse complement strand
AGTTATAGCTAATGGTGGCATAATTACCATTACATCACCTAAAGGTCTAACCCATACACCTCTTTTCAACATCTCTCTAGCCACTTTAAACCCTATCCTTTCTCCGTAAGGGAACGGCTCTTTACTTTTTTTATCCTTTACAAGCTCAATACCTGCCATAAAACCAAACTGTCTAACATCTCCAACATGTTTTAAATCCCAAAACTCATTAAGTCTTTCAGTTAATAACTCTATCTTAGGTTGTAGTTTTTCTAAGGTTTTTTCTTCCCCAAATACTTCTAAATTTGCAAGGGCAACGGCAGATGCTAACGGATTTCCAGTATATGTATGACCGTGATAAAAATGTTTAGCTTCTCCAAATTCACCTAAAAACTCGTTGAAAATCTCATCTGTAGTTAAAGTTGCTGCCAACGGTAAGTATCCTCCTGTTATACCTTTACCGAGTGCCATTATATCTGGCTCTATACCTTCTTTCTCACAACTGAACATATATCCAGTTCTTCCGAAACCTGTTGCTACCTCATCTACTATCATCAAAATATTGTATTCATCACAAATTCTTCTAATCTCTTTTAAATAGCCTTCAGGAAAGGGTAATATACCTGCCGCTCCTTGAACTCCAGCCTCTAGAACAAAGCCTGCTATCTCTTGATGATGTTTAAAAATAAATTCTTCAATTTCTTCAATTAAAATTTTCGTCGTTTCCTTATCTAATGCCTTATCCCTACCTACCTTATTAACGGCTTCTAAATATGGTGAAGGTAATTTATAAACATCAAACAATAAAGGTTTATATTTCTCGTGGAATATATTTATCCCACCAACACTTACACTTCCTATAGTGTCTCCATGATAAGCCTCGCTTAAAGTGATAAATTTATTTTTCTGTTTTTCTCCTTTATTATGCCAATAGTGATAAGCTATCTTTATAGCTATTTCCATAGCTTCTGAACCGTCTTCACTGTAAAAAACTTTTCTTAATCTGTTAGGGGTTATGTCAACTAATCTTTTAGCTAATACAGTTGCAGGAACATTGGATGCTCCTAATGTTGTAAAATGGGCTATCTTTTTTAACTGTTCTTCTATAGCTTTGTTTAATTTAGGATGGTTATGACCGTGAACATTACACCATAAAGAAGCTACACCATCCAAATATTTATTTCCGTATATATCGTATATGTATACTCCTTCACCCCTCTCAACTATAACATTTTCTTCCTCTCTGTAAACCTTCATCTGTGTAAAAGGATGCCAAAAATACTCTTTATCCCATCTCTCCAAATCTTTTTTATTAAAATCCATATAAAAAGCCTCCCTTCTTTATGTTCATTATTAATTTTCTAAATCGCTTGAGAAAATCTTTTTTGTTTTTTCTTTTGAGTATAAATATCAAAGTTAACTGCAATATTTCTGATTAACAACCTACCTGCAGGTGTAATATCTATTCTGTCTTTATATAGTTTTAATAAGCCATCTTCCTCTTGTTGTTTTAACCGTTCTAACTCGTTTTTAAAATATTCGTCAAAATTTATTCCGTATTTTTCTTCTATTTCTCCTTTGTAAAGTTGAAAATGGGACATTAACCTCATTATTACATCTCTTCTTATAATATCATCTTCATTTAATAATACTCCCCTTTCTACAGGAAGTTTATCTTCCTCTAATCTTCCATAGTAATCTTTTAACTTTTTAAAGTTTTGTCCGTATGCATCGTAAAGCATACTTATAGATGTTGCTCCAAAGCCTAAAAGTTCTGCTTCACTGTGTGTTGTATATCCTTGAAAATTCCTGTGGAGTGTTCTTTCTCTCTGTGCAACTGCAAGTTCATCATTAGGTTTTGCAAAGTGATCCATTCCTATAAATAGATAACCTTTGCTAGTTATCTTTTCAATAGTCATTTTTAAAATTTCCAGTTTTTCTTCAGGTTTAGGCAACGTTTCTGGATTTATAAACTTCTGTAATCTCTTTAACCAAGGTACGTATGCAAAATTAAAGTTTGCTATTCTGTCAGGGTTAAGTTTTATAACTTTATCAACGGTTTCTGAATAGCTTTCCAAAGTCTGATAAGGTAATCCGTATATCAAATCTATATTTATACTTTCAAAATTTGCCTCCCTCAACCACTCCATAAGATTAAAAATCATTTCTTCAGGTTGAATTCTGTTTACTGCCTGTTGGACTTTAGGATTGAAATCCTGTATTCCAAAACTTACTCTGTTAAATCCTATTTCTCTCAATTTAAAAACCATATCTCTGTCTATATGTCTAGGGTCTATTTCTATCGATATTTCCGCTTTTTTATCAAACCTAAAATTTTGTTTTATAAAATCCATAATATCTGTTATTTGTTCCTTATTAAGATAATTTGGAGTTCCTCCTCCAAAGTGTAGCTGGACAACCTTTCTATCATCATCTATTAATGATTTAATTAATTTAATCTCTTTTTTTAAATGGCTTAAATATGGTTCTACAACCTCTTTTCTCCTTGTTATAATCACATTACATCCACAGAAATAACAGGCATTTTCACAGAAAGGTATGTGAAAGTAAAGTGATAAAGGTGTTTTCCTTTCATTAGACTTTATTAATTTTTCTCTCCAGACATCCTCTGGTAATGGTTTAAATTCCTGTGCAGTTGGATAGCTTGTATATCTAGGTGCAGGCTTTGCGTATTTATATATTAAATCTTTATCAAATTTTACTTCTTGAGAATGAAATTTCATTTTATATATCTCCTTAAATATTATCTAAACATATCTTAAATTAATTTAAAGAGATTAAAGATAAAATGATAAAGAAAAGAAAGTAAATTTTTGATTTTTAAACTATTTGTGTCATTCTTTCTAATGGTATTTTTGCTTTTTCAATCACTTCTTGAGGTAAAGTAATCTCATTAGTTTCATTCTCTAAAACATCTAAAATTTTGTCTAATGTGTTTTTCTTCATATCACAACAGTGAACAACACCGCAGTAATCTGCAGTCTCAGGAAAAACATAGTTTTTATTTGGATTTATCTTCTCTAATTGATGTTTTAAACCAACTTCCGTTCCTATTATAACTGTATCTGCCTCACAGGTTGTTGCAAACTGTATAATTTGTGAAGTACTACCAACAAAATCTGCTACCTCTATAGCAGTAGTATTGCATTCTGGATGGACGGCAATTTTTGAGTTTGGATATTTTTTCTTTAGCTCTAAGAGTTGTTCTGCAGTAAGATTAAAATGTGGTGGGCAAAAGCCTTCCCATAGGATAAACTCTTTTTCTGGTACTTGTTTTGCTATATAACTACCTAAAAATTTATCTGGAACAAATATTATTTTTTTTGCATCTAAAGATTTTACAACTTTAACTGCATTTCTAGATGTTACTATAATATCAGCCAAAGTTTTAACGTCTGCATTGGTGTTTATATAAGCAACTACTACCGCATCTGGATGCTCTTTTTTCATTCTTTTTAAAGCTTCGTATGTTGCCATATCTGCCATTGGACAGCCACTTTCAGGATTTGGATGTAAGACTTTCTTTTCAGGATTTAATATCTTTGCCGTTTCTGCCATAAATCTAACACCTGCAAATACTATAATATCTGCATCAGTCTGTTGTGCCTTCCTGGCAAGTTCTAAACTATCCCCTACAATATCTGCTATATCCTGTATTTCTCCTCTTTGATAGTAATGGGCAAGTATTATTGCATTTTTTTTCCTTCTTAGATAATTTATCTTTTCTATCAATTCTTTATTTTTATCTAGAGTGGTAGTTGTCAACTTTGATATAACCTCCTTTTAAAACAGCGTTTTATTTTCCAAACTATTATTATAACCTATTTATAATTTGATAAAGTTAGGTAAAAAATGATTATTATTATTTAAAACACATTTCAGATGACTTCCTGTGTAGAGTAAGGCTGTATATAGCAGTGAACCCTTATAAAAACTATTGATTAAAATCTATAATAGATTACTTTCCTGTTTTACAATTGTTTCAAACAAAATTTATCTTAAAAAAATTTTTATGACTAAAATATTATTGCTTAATACAGTTTTAAGGAGAACTTATGAAAATTGAAAATTTTTTTAAAGGAAATACTGAAAAAATAGCTATAGTAGGTTTAGGTTATGTAGGTTTACCTTTAGCTGTTTTACTTAATAAAAAATTTAATTTAATAGGATTTGATATTAATCCTGAAAGAATTAAAGAGTTAAAAAACGGTTTTGATAGAACAAAGGAAATAAGTAAAGAGGAGTTAATAAATAGTGATATAGAATTTACGGATAATCCTGAAAAAATATCTGAAGCAAAGGTTATAATTGTTACTGTTCCTACACCTATTGATGAGCATAACATTCCTGATTTAAAACCTATTAAATCTGCTACGAAAACAGTAGGGAAATATATGAAAAAAGGCTCTATTATTGTTTACGAAAGTACAGTTTATCCCGGTCTAACTGAAGAAGAATGTGTTCCAATTTTAGAGCAAGAAAGTAACTTAAAATGGAAAAAAGATTTCAATGTAGGATACTCTCCAGAAAGGGTTAACCCGGGAGATAAAGAACATACAATAGATAAGATTATAAAAGTTGTTGCAGGGGATACTCCAGAGATAACAGAATTTTTGGCAAAGTTATACGGGTCTGTGATAACGGCAGGTATACATAAGGCACCTAATATAAAAACTGCAGAAGCGGCTAAGGTTATAGAGAACACACAGAGAGATTTAAATATAGCTTTAATGAATGAGTTATCGTTAATTTTTAATAAAATGGGAATAGACACAAAGGAAGTTTTGGAAGCTGCTTCAACAAAGTGGAACTTTTTAAAATTTGAACCGGGACTAGTTGGTGGTCATTGTATCGGCGTTGACCCATACTATCTAACCTTTAAAGCACAATCTATAGGTTATCATCCTGAAGTTATACTTGCAGGAAGAAGAATAAATGATTATATGGGTAAGTTTGTCGCTGAAAGCACAGTTAAAAAATTGATAAAGGCAGGTAAAACGGTAAAAGGTAGCAAAGTTTTAATATTAGGTTTAACTTTTAAGGAAAATATATCCGATATTAGAAATACAAAGGTGATAGATGTCTACAACGAGTTAAAAGAGTATGGTATAGATGTTTATATATATGACCCTTATGCATATCCTGACGAAGTTAAAGAAGAATATGGAATATATTTGTTAAAATCTGTAGAGGAAAAAACTCCTTATGATGCCATTATAGTTGCAGTTAAACATAAACCATTTATAGAGGAATTAGATTTTAAAGAATATAAAAAATTAATGGGCGATAAAGGAAAACCTGTTTTAATAGATATAAAAGGTTTATACAATAAAGATAAAGCTATAAAAGAAGGATTTTTATACTGGAGATTGTAGAGAGGTTAATATGCTAGCAAAAAGGATTATTCCCTGCTTAGATGTTAACAAAGGAAGAGTTGTTAAAGGTGTAAATTTTGTAAATTTAATTGATGCAGGAGATCCTGTGGAAATTGCCAAAGCATACGACAAGGCAGGAGCAGACGAATTAGTTTTTCTTGATATAACAGCTTCTGCAGAGGATAGAGATATTATACTTGATGTTGTTAAACATACAGCTGAAACCGTCTTTATGCCTTTAACTGTAGGTGGTGGGATAAAATCTCTTGAAGATATAAGAAAATTATTAGAAAGTGGAGCAGATAAGGTATCAATAAATACTTCTGCCGTTTTAAATCCTGAGCTTGTTAGGGATGCTTCAATCAGATTTGGGACATCAACAATAGTTGTTGCAATAGATGCTAAAAAAGTATCAGAGGGAAAATGGGAAGTGTATATAAGAGGTGGTAGAACTCCAACAGGTATAGATGTTATAGAATGGGCTAAAAAAGTTGAAGATTTAGGAGCCGGTGAAATTTTATTAACATCAATGGATAAGGATGGAACAAAAAGCGGTTATGATATTGAACTTACAAAAGCTGTAAGTGAGGCTGTTTCAATTCCTGTTATTGCGTCTGGCGGTGCAGGAAAAAAAGAGCATTTTTTAGAGGCATTTACAAAAGGAAAAGCGGATGCAGCTTTAGCCGCTTCCATTTTCCATTTTAATGAGTTGAATATATCAGATTTAAAAAATTATCTAAAAGATAACGGAATACATATAAGAATTACTTAATGGGAGTTAATAAAAAGAATGGGATTATTTATTGTTTTTGAAGGTATTGACGGTTCAGGAAAGACTACACAGGCTAAAAAGTTATATCATTATCTGAAAGAAAAAAACTTGAAAACGGTCTTGACTAAAGAACCGGGTGGAACGGAAGAAGGTAAAAAAATAAGAGAGATTTTATTAAATAAAGATTATTCAATACCACCTATAGCTGAACTTTTACTTTACGAAGCAGATAGGAGTATACATATAAATAATTTTGTAAAGCCTAAATTGAATAATAATTTTATAGTTATTTCAGATAGATATATATATTCTACTTTAGCTTATCAACATTTCGGTAGAGGAATAGAAAGAAGAATTATAGATTTTTTAAATTCAATTACTACAGGAGATTTAATACCTGATATAGTTTTTTTATTTGATATTCCTGTGGAGGAAAGTTTAAGGAGATTAAATAGATTTGAAAAGGATAGAATAGAAAAAGAAAGTATAGATTTTCATAAAAAATTAAGGGAAGGCTTTTTAAAGCTAGCAAAGGAAAACGAAGAAATATTTTATCTAATTGATGCAACAAAAAGCATTGAGGATATATTCAGGGATATAAAAAATATCTTAAATATTCGTTTTAACATCTAGTTTTGTTTGAACATTGTGGGATAAAAGGAAAGGGTCTACTTTTCAAGAAGTCTTATAAGAAGGGCTAGAAATATTATAATTAATAACATTTCTATAATCATACTTTTTACACCTCATAATTTAGTATGTGCTTTTGTATAAACGTAGTGGGATAGAAAGCATCGTGAGATAGAAAGCATTTTTTAACTGCTTTGTCTAAATTCAAAAAAATACTTTTCATTTTTCTAAAAATCGTTTATTCTATGACAAGTATTATTGAAATAATTTTTTTCATATAATCTCGGAGAGTTTTATGAGAATAAAAATTTTAATAAAAGCAAATATTATCCCATTTCTATACAGACATAGAGTTATATCACTAATTAAAGAAGCTTTAA
>QNZF01000072.1 GCA_003978485.1 Persephonella sp. | reverse complement strand
AAGAAAAGAAAAATATTTTAAGAGGTAATAAAAATAAACTTAATACATCAAATTTTAATCTTTTAAAGGAAAGCATATATAAAGTATTAGATTTAAGTAATTCTGATGAAGACAAAAAAATAAAAAAGAATATATATGAAAGTTTAAAAAAGTTTTTTAAGGAAAACATTTTTGACTTGGATAATAGCAGTTGGAAATTATTTAGGGGCAATCGTTTTCTTCAGATAACCTGTGCGGGACAGGATAATATTCCACAAGAAAATTTAACAGACGCTCCTTATAAAACAGACAAAGATGGAAAAACAGGGCACTGTGGACACTGTATAGTTTGTAAAGGATTTGGATTTTCTAAAAAAGATATAAGCTGGCAAGGAATGATTTTCTTTAGCGACTTACAGATACTATTTTTCCCTGTGTTTACAATGAGAGGGACTAAATGGATAACTACACAAGGAATTATAGAAAGTGTAGAACTCAAAGGTTATCAAAATTCATTGTCTGAAAATAGTGAAAATAATAATCAAAATAATGAAAATCTATGTTTTGTATTTGAAAAACTATCTGAAAATGAAACTGAAGGACACATAAATTTAGGTTGGCTTTATTTACCTTACAAATTAGATGATAATGAAGAATTAAAAAAGAAAATTTTAGAGATAATAAAAAAACTACCTTACAAGTTAACTTTACAGGACATTATCATTGTCCCTGAAGATTTATTCTCACATATAGTTAACTCAAATCTTGAAACCAGAACATCTGTTTCTATAGACCCAATAACTGGAGCATCAAAAGAGGGAGCATTATTCACATCTGAAGCTATTCCAAGAGGAACAATATTTTATGGAACTATAAGAATTTTTGATAAAAAGGAGTTTGAAGATATAGAAAATTCTCTTAAACCACTTCCAGAAGTAAACGATTTAATAAAGGCACTTAACGACAGTAAACATTTTTATGAAACACTTGGGATTGGTGGAATGACTACGAGAGGCTTTGGAAGATTGGTGATAAACGAGCTTAAATTTAACAGTTAGAATGGAGGTAAACAAAATGAGTAATCAGGCAACGGAAAATGATAAAAATAAAGATTTGAATATAGAAGCTCTAATAAACAAAATAGCCTTTGATATAGTAAATGAGGAAATTTTAAAGGAAAACGAAATAAACAAACTGCTTGGTATTTTAGCTAATAATGGTGTTTATGCAATGTGGGTTTATGCTTTAGACAAGTTAGATACTGTTTTCAAAATTGATGATAATTTTCTTATAAAAAGACCAAAACTTTTTGAATTAATACTTTTATTAAAACCTATACTTTATAAAGTTTATCAGGCTTGCTTTATAGATGGATTACTACAAAAAGAAGAAAACAAGAAAAATGAATTAACTCAGAAGATTAAGGAAATTAACGGAGAAGATTTATCGGATAAGGAAAAAGAGAAAAAAAGAAATAAATTAAAAAAAGAAATAATAGATTATCTGACAAAAGAATTTGTTAAAGAAACTTCAATTTATCTACAAATAGTTTCTAAAGACCTTTACAAACTCCTATTTTTAAAACAACTGCTAGAAAAAACTCTTATTTATGCAAGATACCACGCGAAAGCGTTAGGAGATTAAAGATGAGTTGGTATAAGCTAATCTTAGAGCAAATACAACCTATACATATAGGGAAGTATAACTGGGGAGTTATTGCAGAAACAGAAATATTTATAACAGGTTCTACTATCTGGGGAGCATTAGTTAATAGTTATGCTGTAAGTAGTGGAATAGAAAAACCATCTGATTTAGATACTGTAAGAAAAAAATTTGAAATAATAACAAATTTCTTTCCTTCCTTTGATGGAAAAAGCATTTTAGAACCAACTTATAAAGATGGAGAGTTTGGATATAGATACGGAGATGGAGATAACGAATTCATATCAGAAGAAGAATTTAGACTATACTTTGTAGGTGCTGATTTTAAAACTTCTATAGACCCATTCACAATAACAACAAAAGAGGAACAGCTTTATGAATTTGAGTATATCTTACCTAAACCTAAAAAAGAGTTTCTAGAGCATTCGGAAAAAAAGGGTTTTAAAGATAAACTTTATTGGATAGGTTTAATAAAACTGGAAGATGAAAAAATAAAAAATTTTATTGAAAATAAACCTAAAATCTTTGTAGGTGGAGATACCCGATACGGCTACGGTTTAATGAAAGTTATAGAATTCACAAAAATAGAAGAAAACGAATTAGAAAAGTGGAATTTAGACGGAGATGGAAAATTTAAAACTAGCAATAAAACATCTTTAAAGAACTTTTTAGAGTTTGATAACAGTATGGAATTTAGAGGAGAAATTAAGCTTATTCCAGATTTTAATTTTTCTCAAAATATACCAATTGTAGAAGATGCCAAATTTTATATAAATATAGGAGGTAATATAAGTAAAGAAATAAATCAAATATACAAATTAAAAAAGGGAAAATTTATAAAGGCTGAATAAAAAATTTTTTATATTTATTTAATCCTTTTTAAAATCTTCTTAACATCGTAAGGTACTGGTTCTAAATGTTTTGAATATTTAATGTTTGAAAATCTATAAATAGCTTTTCCATCTTTGGTTATTACAATTACATCTTTTATATTTAAGTTTTTATCTAAATCCATATAAACCTTTTTAATTTTTTTATCTTTTGGTAATAGAATTAATCTATAACCATTTTTTCTCTTTTCTTCTTTAATTGACTTAAATAAATCATTAATACTTTTTTTGCTTAAAAATCTTCTGAAAAGCTTTAAGTAGAACTCATTACTTGAAAGTTTTTGCTTATAGATTTCATCATCTTCGTAGGAGTAACCGTAAACATATCCCCGTTTGTCTATATAAATAAACATCTTTTCAGGCTTCGTAAACCTGTATAAAACTTCACCATTACTATTGATAATAATACTTCCGTAATACTTCTCATTATCTTCAAACTCTTTCAATTGTAGTTCTTCTACAATGTTAGCTTTAAAACTTTTGTAATTCTGCAATTTTTTTTCAAATTTATCTAATATTGTTGTAGAAGCAAAAGATAGATTAAAGATAAAAACTGTTAAAAGGAAAAATCTCATTAACTTTAACATCGTCCTACTCCCCTATTTCTTTAATATACCTTTCTATCTCATCTATTGAGCTATTTATTCTCTCAATCTGTGTTTTATTTTTATAATCTGAATGGTCTACGTAAGGAGCTTCATTAATCATCTCACTCTCCGGTCTTAATATAATATGGCGTATATTTCCTTCTTTATCAATAATTAGTATGTATGGAACATCAACCTTTGATATTTGATAATTTTTTATAGCGTCTGAGTATCCTCTTAAAACAGGCATCTTTATTGGTGTTATTTTTTTTAACTCTTTGACTTCCTCTTTATCAGACCTACTTAATAGAACAGTTATAAACTCAATTTTATCTTTATATTTGTCATAAAGTTTGTTCATATGTGGCATAAAATCAAATGTTCCCGGTTTATCTCCTATAGCTATAAAGATAACAACTGCAGGTTTTCCTTCTATCAAATCTGATATTTTGACAACCTTTTCATTTTCATCTATTCCGTGAAAATCTTTATATTTTTTACCGATATATTTATCAATTTTCCTTTCATCTGGTAAGGAAGAAGTAATACTGTTATCTGTTTGTTGTTTTACTTCTGTATGTTGTTGAGAGTTATTATTACCTTCAGACTGTTCTGTTGTCCCAATTACAAACAGGACGGCAAACACTATTAATGCTATAAATGTTGAAAATATTGAAACTAAAGTAATTTTATTATTCATTTTTTAAACCTCTCTTAAAAGTTTTTTTCCTTCCTCTAATACCAATCTAACTTGAGCTTTCTCAGGCATCTCTGCATAAATCCTTAAAACTGGTTCTGTTCCTGATGCCCTAAACATAATCCATCCATCATTTTTAAATATAAACTTAATTCCATCTGTTCTGTCTATATCAACAACATCAAAACCTGCAAATTCCTTTATACCTTCATTTCTTAATTTATCAACTAAAACTTTACCTTTATCACCTTCTACTTTAACATCTTCCCTGAGATAATAAGCTGTACCAAACTCATTGAAAACATCTTCGATAAGCTGTGATACTGTTTTGTTGTGTAGATACATCATCTCTAAAATCATAAGACCTGCTAATAGACCATCCCTTTCTGGTATGTGAAAACCGAAACCATAACCGCCACTTTCCTCACCACCGAAAGCTATCTTATCTTTTTCAAAAAGTTCTGCAATATATTTAAATCCAACAGGTGTTTTATATAACTTTCTACCTTCCTTTTTGGCTATCCTATCAACTAAATAAGACACAGACACTGTTTTAGCTATAGCCCCCTCAACACCTCTATTTCTGATTGTATGAAGTAGTAAAAGAATATATCCCATCTGTGTTCCAATAAATCTTCCTTTTTCATCAACTATTCCTACCCTATCACCGTCTCCATCATTTGCAATTCCAACATCCCCCTTCTCTGCAATAACTTTTCTCTTTAACAATGTTAGGTTTTTATCTATAGGCTCAGGATGATGATTACCAAATAAAACATCTCTGTAATGGTTTATCTCTACAGTGTCTATAAATGTGTCTTCTAAAACATCTTTTAATAATCCCTGTGTAGCCCCAAACATTGGGTCGTGAATAACTTTAGATTTTTTTTGTTTAAATATATTTGGTGTAATATAGCTTTTAAGTTTTTCTACATAATATTTATTAAAATCCATCTCTTCCCATTTCTTTACTCCTGTTTTAACATCTTCCAAATTTATCCTTTCTTCTATATCTTTTATTATTTGTGGTGTGGCAGGGCTTCCGAAACCTGTTTTAACCTTATATCCGTTATATTTGTATATATTGTGTGAAGCAGTAATCATAACACCTTCGTCAGCTTCACTTTCTTTAGCCATAAGAGTTAAAGCTGGTGTGGAACAGAAATTTGATGACAGAATAACGTCTAAACCATTACTTGCAAAAACTTCGGCAACAATTTCCGCAAATTCTCTAGATAAAAATCTAGTGTCATAACCTACAACTGCTTTTCTTCCTCCTTTAGCTTTTATATGTGAGGCGTGAGCCTGAGCAACTTTCTTAACATTGTCAAAGGTAAATTCTTTCCCTATTATAGCCCTCCATCCATCAGTACCAAATTTTATAGCCATATAACATCTCCTAAATTTTTTAATTAAGATAGAATTTATTATCCATTTGGTAAAAGTAAACTTCAATTGTTAATTATTCTGATATACGCCATAAGATTAAAAATGATTTAATATTTAATATTATAGTCATGCTGAAAAAAACGATACTTATAGGCTTATTAATAAGTTTAATATTTAATATTCTTCACGATTTTGTGTTTTATAAAATTGACCCTTGTATGAAAACTATTAAAAGTTTAGAAGTATATTTTGATAACAATATAAAATTTTATTCTGAGAAAAAAATCTCAACAGATAACACTATTTGTGATATACACCAAAACCTACACATTAAATTTGTAATATTTGATGATATAAATCTTACATTCAGTTATAAAAATAATTTTTATCCTGTAATAAATATTGATATAACATTAAAAGATTTAGTCCAAAATATGTTTAAACCACCTAAATTATCTTAATTATCTATCTTTACACCCTTACTCTGTCTTTTTTCAATAAAAAAAAGGAGGTTTAGTATGTACCGTATGCTTTTTGTTGTTTTATTTGTTATAAATATTTCTTACTCTGAAACCTTTAAACAGATTTTAGATGAAGCATTAAAGAACAGCCCTTATATAAAGAGTTTTGAATATCAGAAAAATGCTTATGATGGGCAGATTTTAAAAGCTAAAAGTTTGTACAATCCACAGATTAATTTAGAATTTGGAAGATTAGCATCTCAAACTGAAAGTGGATTTGCGTTAACTTCCCTGTCTATAACTCAGCAATTAAGACTTTGGGATGAAAAAGATTTTGCTGTCCAATCTGCAGTTTTACAGAAAAAAGCCCAAGAATACTTTTACAGTCAGCAGAGAAATATTTTAGCTGGTCAGTTATATCAAATCTTCTATGAAATATTGTTTATAGAGGAAAAAATAAAGATTAAAGAAAATGAGTTAAAAAACTTAAAGGAACTTTATAGGTTTATAAAGAAAAAGTATGAGTTTGGAGATGCTTTACTGATAGACGTTTTAAGGTTAGAAAAGGATATATCTATCTTAAAAATAGAACTGGGAAATTTAAAGGCAGATAAGATTAGTAAAAAAAGTTATCTTTTTTCTTTAGCAGGTATAAAACTGACAAATATTGAAGGAGATTTTTATAAATTAAATGATTTATACAATGTTAACACAAATAATCTACCATTATTGAAGTATTATGACCTTATGATTAAATCTTATGATAGTCAAATAGATAGGCAAAGGGCGTTAGCTAAACCGCAAATATCATTAAGTATTATCGCAGAAGAAGATCCAACGGCAAATGGTAAGTATGAGTTTGGTATAGGTATTTCTTCAACATTACCGATATTTTATAAAAATCAAGGAGAAATAATTAGATTAATTAATAAAAAGAAAAGTTTAATTGAAAAATCAAGACAGTATAAGCTTCAATACACATCTCAGATTAATGCCATCCAAAATCAATACAAGATTTTAAAATCACAGATTGGTAAAGTTGATAATTTTGCAATTAAAAGTTTAAAGGAAAGTTTAAAAATAGCAGAGTTAGGCTATAAAGAAGGGAGTATAACCTTTTTAGAGTTATCAAATATAAGGAAACAGTACTATCAAACTCTTATATATAAAGCGGAGCTATATTACCAACTTCACAACTTATACGGTGAATTAATAAAAATAGGAGGTATTAAGTGATGAAAAAATTAATTTTGTTATTAATATTTGGAGTATTTTATATAGCATTTGGAGAAGAAGAGAACGTTGTATCAAAAAATAACATTGTGCCTGTAGAAATACAGAAAGAATTAGGTATAGAAACAGAAAAAGTGAAAACAACTACAGTTAAGATAACAAAAAAATATCCAGCTTTAGTTAAAGATGATTTAACTCTCTCTCAAAAAGTTTTTTCTCCAGTTGAAGGTATAGTTAGAAAACTTGCTGTAAAGGAAGGGGACAAAGTTAGAAAGGGAC
>QNZF01000024.1 GCA_003978485.1 Persephonella sp. | reverse complement strand
AAAAGGTATTTACAGTTTAGTTTTTGTTGATGACGTTGATAGTATTTTAAAAAGTGCCAAAAACATTGATAAAGTCCTTATGTTGTTAAGTTTTACCGAGGAAGATATTAACAAAGGATTAGAATTTATAAAGTTTAAACAAAAAGTTTTTAGTAAAAAAAGTATTACTGAAGAAGACTTAGAAAATTACAGAAGATTTCAAGAAGAGATTTTTAAAATATCCAAAAAGAGAAAGGGAGTTTTAATAGTTTCCTCTGCAACTTCAAATCCCAAGTCAAAAAGAGTTAATCTATTCAGGGAATTGTTAGGTTTTGAGGTTGGAAAGCCGTCTATAACTTTAAGAAATGTTGAGGATGTCTACGAGGAAGCTATAGACAAGGATTTATGGGAGTTATCCATTGATAAGATTAAAAGATTAGGTAAAGGTGGTTTAGTATTTCTTTCATCTTCAGAAACAGTAGAAAATTTACATAGATATGTTGAGTTTCTAAATCAAAATGGAATTAATGCAATATCTTACGAAAAGTTAATGGATAATTTAGATAAGTTTAAATCGGGAGAAATTCCAGTTGTCGTTGGTTTTGCAAGTTATAGAAATCCGATAGCTAGAGGTATAGACCTGCCTGACGTTATCAGATACGCACTTTTTATAGGAGTTCCAAAGCTACAATTTAATATAAGATTTGAGGAAGAATTCATACATCTATACTATTTCCTTTTAACATTAACTCCCTTTTTAGTTAAGAAAAAGTTAATAGATGATAAGGAAATAAAAACTCTATACGAATATATAAGATTTTTAAAGATTTTTGCATTTATTCCTTACGAAAATTTAGATAAAGAAAAACAGGAAAGGCTATTAAAAATAAGAGATTTTGTTAAATCTTTAGTTGAGAGGAATGATATTTACGACGCTATTAAAAACTCACCTGAAATAACATTAAAAAAAGTTAATGATAGTTTTATTCTTATAACTGCAGATATTACAGGTTATATACAAGCCTCAGGTAGAACATCCCGTCTATATGCAGGTGGTTTAACTAAAGGATTAGCTTATCTGTTAGTTGATGATGAAAAGGCTTTCTACTCTCTACAGAAAAAGGTTAGATTTTTCAGCGAGGATATAAACTTTAAACCTATTAATGATATTGATTTGGAAAAAATTTTAAATGAGATAGATAAAGATAGGGAAAGAGTAAAAAAAGTATTGGCAGGTGAGATTATACCTGAGGAGAGGCAATCTTTTAAAACTACTGTAGTTATCGTTGAAAGTCCAAATAAAGCTAGGACGATAGCTAACTTTTTCGGTAAACCTTTAAGAAGAAGATTAAAAAATCTCGATGCTTACGAGATAGCTATAGGAAACAGATTTTTGACGATAGTGGCAAGCAAAGGACATCTATTTGATTTAAACAAAGAGGAAGGATACTTTGGAGTTTTAAAGGAAGATAAGTTCATACCAATTTTTGAAGTGATAGACGATACTAGAAAGGAGATAGTAGATAGTATAAGAGAGTTAGACTTAGAAGTTCAGGAAGTTTATGTTGCTACCGACCCAGATACAGAGGGAGAAAAAATTAGTTTTGATATATATCTAAACTCAAAACCTTATAACTACCATATAAAAAGGGCAGAGTTCCACGAGATAACTAAAAAAGCCTTTCTAAAGGCTATTTCTGAGTTTAGGGAAATAGATAAAAATCTAGTAAAAGCCCAGTTAGTTAGAAGGATTTCTGATAGATGGATAGGATTTTTAATTTCCCAATACATTCAAAAAAAATTAAAAAATCCACATTTATCGGCAGGTAGAGTTCAAACACCTGTTCTAGAATGGATAGTTAACAGAACAGAGGAGGCAAGAAAAAAAATAAATGTTGTCAAAATCTTTATAAATGATTACCCAGTTGAATTTCAGTTTGAAGATAAAAAATCTGCTAAATGGTTTTATGAAAATATACAGTTTGTTAATGTAAAAAAATTAGAGAGTAAGGAAGAGAAACTTTTTGTTAAACCTTTTACTACAGATAGTTTACTAATGTCTGCGTCTAGAGAGTTAAGATTTAGCCCTTCAGAAACTATGGATTTAGCTCAAGATTTGTTTGAGGAAGGGTTAATCACTTACCATAGGACAGACAGTTTTAGAGTATCAGACACAGGTATAGGAATAGCTAAAGAGTATATTTTAGAGAATTTTGGAGAAGAATATTTCCACCCAAGAAAGTTTTCAAATGTTGAAGGGGCTCACGAATGTATTAGACCAACTAAGGCTATGGACAGTGAAGAATTAAAATCTATCCAATATATGATTGGTTTCCAAAATTTAACGCCAAAACATATAAGACTGTATAACTTAATATTTAAACAGTTTATAGCTTCACAGATGAAGGAAACTATAGTAGAAAAGGTTAAATATCTAATAAAAGCCTTTAAAGAAGAGATAGAAGAATATATTTTAACTAAAATTATTGAAGATGGATACAATTTAATCCTTCCAATTAAGACTTACAGTATTAAGGAAGGTAATATAGAAATTGGAAATAAAGTTATATATCAAAAACCAAAAGTGCCATACTACACCTTTGATACTGTTATAAAGGATATGAAAGAGAAAGGAATAGGAAGACCTTCAACATATGCAATTACAGTTCAAAAACTTTTAGACAGGAAGTATATAATTGAAAGAAAAGGTTTTCTGTTTGCTACAAAACTAGGAAAAACTGTTTTAAATCTTGTAAAAGCTAGAGAAGATTTATATAGGTTTGTAAATGAAGAGTTTACTAAAAAACTTGAAGACATTATGGATAAAATAGCAGAAGGCTCAAATGATTATGAAAAAGAATTATTAAGTTTGTTTAATCAGTTATGGAACGGAGATGTTTACCAAACTATGTAAAAATAAAGATTTAAGGGGAAAATTTGTAGAATGAAACCGAGATTATTGGTTATATATACTTTCAATTATGATAAAGGTTAATCTTTTTACCTTTTAGCTTTTTTAAATCTTCCTTTTTTAATTCTACAGTTAATAAAACTTTGCCGTCTTTTTCTTTTATATTTAATATCTCTCCTTCAACCTTACCAATTAAATCTGAAGGAGTTATAAAAGAACCGTCTATTTTTCCATCTTTCATTATAAAAACTTTATCCGCCAGACTAACTATTTCTTCTCTGTTATGACTTACCAGTATTGTAGTTAGATTAAACTCTTTATGTAATCTCTTTAGCTCTTCGTATAACTTCTCTTTTGTTTGATAATCTAATGCAGAAAAAGGTTCATCTAAAAGTAAAATTTCAGGTTTCCTTCCAACCGCTCTAGCTAAAGCTACTCTCTGTTTTTGACCACCTGAGAGCTTATTAGGTTTATGTTTTCTAAGTTCTGTAAGTTCTGTTAGCTCCAAAAGTTTATTTAAAAATTTATTATCTTTTTTTTTCATACCAAACTTAATATTATCTTCAACTGTCATATTTGGAAATAGAGCATAATCTTGAAAAACGAAACCTATATTTCTTTTTTGTGGTGGAAGATTTATTTTTAATCTAGAATTAAACCATATTTCATTACTTACTTTTATATAACCGTAGTCAGCCTTAGTTAAACCTGCAATCATCCTAAGTAAAGTTGTTTTTCCTTCCCCAGATTTACCGAATACTGCTATAAATTCACCTCTATTTATACTTAACTTAATATCTAAAAGCTTATTCCTATCACCTATCCTTATACTTTTTTTTAACCAAATTTTTATCAATTCAGTATCCCAGTCTACTCAATAACTGGTAAACTATAAAGGCAACACCTAAAGTATTAGCTATAAATAAGAGTAAGATTATAAAATTTTTTTTATTTAAATACTTTTTTATATCTAGCTTTTCCTTTATTATGAAATCAGTGTTAATGGCTTCCTTTGCCGCTTCAACATGGCTAGGTTTAACTAGAAATGAACCATTTAGAAAGGCGGACATTAAAGCTCTAGAGGATAGAATATTTATAATTCTAGGAATACCTTTAGAATATTTATAAATCTTTTTTACTGCTTTATCATCAAACTTAATACTTTTGTTTCCAGCTATATAAAGTCTGTGATGTATATACTTTTCTGTCTCTTCTTTTGTTAAAGGCTCTAACTTTATTCTATTAGGTATCCTTTGGTCTAACTGCCTTAACTCTGGGCTTTTAAGTTTTCTCTCAAGCTCAGGTTGTCCTAAAAGTATTATCTGAACTAATTTTTCCTTCTCAGTTTCCAGATTTGATAAAAGCCTTAACTCTTCCAAAGTCTCAACCGGTAGATTATGGGCTTCATCAACTATTATTAAAACTTTTTTACCTTTTTTAATTTTATCTATTAAAAAATCCCTAAATCTCTTAATTAGTTCATGTTTAGATAGCGTACCATTCACCTTGAGACCTAAGTCATCTAGAACTACATTTAAAAACTCCTCAGGTGATAACTTAGGAGTTAATACAAAGGCATATATAATATTTTTGGATAAGGTAGATATAAACTTTCTGATTACAGTAGTTTTACCTAAACCGGGCTCTCCAGTTATTAAACAAAAACCTTCCCCATTATCTATAACAAACTTTAGCAAATCCTCTGCTTTTTTATGTGAATGGGATGGATAGAAATATCTGTAATCGGGAGTTATCTTAAATGGGTCTTCCTTTAAACCGTAATACTCTAAATAATTCATAGTGTTATCTATCTTCCCCCTTTTTCTTTCGGAAATAAGATTGATTTTACCCTTTTATTTTTTCTATTAGATTTGACTTCTGTTATTTCCGTATCTAAATGGTAAACTATAATCTCCCCTTCCACCATATTGTCTCCCTGTTTTAAAATTGCATTCTTACCCTTCAAAGTAATGGTATTACTTTTCTTTTCGTATATAGCTATATCACCTTTACCTTCTCTATCAGGTTTTTTATAAAATCTAACATTACCTGTTGCAATAATCTTGGCTATATCTCCATTTTTTGTAAGGAAAATATCCATTTTGTCAGCATAAAGGCTCATATCTCCCTTTTTAGCTATAACATTTCCCCTATAGATAGCTTCATTTTTTTTCTGATTGTAGATTAACTCATCTGCCTCAATTATCGTTGGCTCGACCTTTTTACTTTCTCCAAAAGATAAATTAATAAGTATTAACGAAAATAATAAAGTTATAAAAACTTTTTTCATAATTCACTCCTACTTAATCAATGTTTTAACATTAAATGTTTTAATACTATCTTTAGATAAATCTATAACAGCTTTATTTCCTTCCGTTCTCATCCTATCAGTTAAAACCAATATTTTATCCTGTGTAGTTGCAACATTCCTTTTAGTATCCATACTTAAATTTTTTGTTAAAAAAAATAGATTATCCTTTTTTATTTTTACATTATTTATTAAGTTTAAAATCTCAGTATTTTTTATATATATTCCCTTTTCAGCAGTAATCAATACGGGTTTATTGTCCTTCAGGTATGTTAGATTAAAAGGATATATTTCAGCTCTATCATTAAACTCCCTTATAAGTTTTCCCTTCAGATAGTAATCTGTTGAACTTCTACCTACAATTACAAAATTTTCAATTTCTTGATATTTATATCTGATTTTTGACAGGTTATACTTCTCAAGTAGTTTATTAAATAGGTCAAATCCGAATATTAAACCTATGAATATAATAATGTAGGTTATATATTTACTTTTCATTTTTTCCTTTTTCAAATTTTTTAATTAAAAACTTGTTAAGATTATCAGAACCTTTTAGAAACATATTCTCAAACTCATCAATAAATCTATCATTTTCATCATTAGAAGCCTTATTTTTAAGATAAGTTATAGGTCTATGTAAAATCTTTTTAACAACTGCGTTAACCATTAATCTTATATTTTCCCTTTCTTTGTCAGTTAAATATGGCATCTGTTTAAAAAGTTGTTCCAATTGGTAATCAACTATATTATTTGAAAACTCCTTTAGATTTGCTATTAAAGGGTATACTTTCTGTTGTTTTAACCATTTATAAAATTTTAAAGCTTCTTTTTCAATAATAAGCTTTCCCCTTTCTGCAGATAACTTTCTACTTTCATAATTCTTCTCTGCAACAGATTTTAAATCATCTATATTGTATAGATAAACATTATCTAGCTCGTTAACATCATCAGACACATTTCTAGGAACTGATATATCTATTATAAAAATAGGTTTACCCTTTCTCTTTTTAATAACATCTTTAAAATGCTCTTTCCTAAGGATAGGCTCTTTTGCTCCTGTAGAGACGATTATTATATCTGCTTCAGGCAAAAACTCGTAAAGTTTTTCAAATCTTATAGTACTACCACCAAACTCATTGGCTAATTCTACCGCTTTTTCAAATGTTCTGTTGGATATGAATATATGTTTTACTTTTTTAGAGACTAAATGCCTTGCGGCAAGCTCTGCCATCTCACCTGCACCAATCAATAGAACAACTTTGTCTTCCAAAGTGTCAAATATTTTTTTTGCCAACTCTATAGCTACATAACTTATGGAAACAGCCTTTTTGCTTATATCTGTGTTAGTTCTTATCTTTTTAGATACATTTATAGCCTTATCCCCAATTCTAGATAGTATATATCCAACAGTTCCTAACTTTTTACCTTTTATAAAAGCATCTTTAAACTGTTTTACTATCTGCGGTTCCCCTATTACCATAGAGTCTAAACTTGAAGCTACAGTAAATATATGTTTAATTCCTTCTAAGCCTGTAAATGTGTAAGTATGTTTTTTTAACTTTTCTAAACTTATCTGTGAATAGTTAGATAACTCTCTATAAAGTGTGTTTATAGCTTTATTCGGTTCTTCAGAAACCCCGTAAAACTCAACTCTATTACATGTAGATAAAAATACAATCTCTTTAATTTCATCAAACTGTTTTAACTTTTGTAGAAATTCATCAGGAACGATAAGCTTTTCTCTTAACTCTACTTCTGCAATTTTAAAATTGGAACCAAGAACAAAAATATTCATTTTAAACCTTGAAATATCATATTTACATTTTCTTAATATAAGTGAGTTTTTTTATTAAATCAATTAAGTTCATCCGTTCCATCTATCCATATCTATAATCGTGTAAATCTATCCATCTGATTAGTTTTTTGAGCTTTATTGCTGATACTTCCACCAAACCACTGTAAGCTACAAGTCGTGTTAATGGTATTACTGATAACAAACTGGTAAAACTGGCAAGC
>QNZF01000040.1 GCA_003978485.1 Persephonella sp. | reverse complement strand
AGAACAATAAAGGACGGTTGGCTTTTAACTGGCGATTATGGTTTTATAGATGAAGAGGGCTTTTTACACATAGTTGATAGGAAAAAAGATTTAATAATATCCAAAGGTATTAATATATATCCGAGAGAAATAGAGGAAGTTTTATTAGAACATCCTTACATTGAAGAATGTGCAGTTATTGGCTGGAAAGCAGATAATAATGGTGAAGTTCCTGTTGCTTTTATAAAAGTTAAAGAAGGAAAACAATTAACCTCAAAGGATTTAAAATTATTTCTTAAAGATAAAATTGCCTTTTATAAAATTCCAAAATATTTTTATTTCGTAGAATTTTTACCTAGAAATCCTTCAGGTAAGATTTTAAAGAGAAAGTTAAGGGAGATTTTAGAGAATAATGAGATTGATAAAATATTAGCAAAGAACAATTAAAAGGAAAAGTTTATTCTTTTTCTCCTTTCTTTCCTTCTTCATATTCAGCTGATATAGCCACTTTTAAAACTTTAATTATTGTCCCATCTGCAATTTTTAAATTAACAATATTTTCAGATATACCTTTTATTTCTCCTATTATTCCACCTGTAGTTACTACCACCTGTCCTTTTTTTAGATTTTTTAAAAACTCCTCATGTTTTTTTCTCTGTTTCTGCTGAGGTCTAATAACTAGAAAATAAAATATAGCAAACAGTAATACCATCCATCCGATAGTTGATATAAAACTTACCATCGGGTCTCCGCCACCTTGCATACAAACACCCCCATTCTAAATTTAGTTAATCCATTGTAAATTAATAAAAAATATAAAACAATTAAAAAGTTAAATTTTTTATATTATTGATATTATGATTTATAGTTATAGAAAAATAAGTGGCTAAAATCTTGTTTTTCAAAACGGGGAAGTATATGGATGAGATTTTGGAAAGTTTAAACGAGGAACAGAAGAAAGCAGTTTTACATATAGACACTCCTTTGTTAGTTTTGGCAGGTGCAGGGTCAGGAAAAACACGGGTTATAACACATAAAATAATGTATCTGATAAGAGAGAAAAAAATACCTTTAGACAGGATTTTAGCTATAACTTTTACAAATAAAGCAGGTTCTGAGATGAGAGAAAGGGTAAAGAAAAGTTTAAACCTCACTTCAGAGCCTAGATGGATATTAACTTTTCACAGTTTAGCTTTAAAAATATTAAGATTTGAGGTTGACAGTATAGATTTATCTAGAGATTTCGTTGTTTACGATGAAGAGGATAGTATAAACATATTAAAAGATATTTTTGCCGAGCTTAACATCCAAGCAGATAAACAGGATTTAAAAAGGGTAAAAGAGATAATATCAGATATAAAACAGTCTAATGATGAGTTTGTTTTGGAGATTTATAAACAGAAGGAAAAATTTATAGAGGAGATTTTTAATCTTTATCAAAAAAAGTTAGTTGAAAGTAATGCAGTTGATTTTGACGATATTTTGATTAAGGCTGTAAAACTCTTTGAAGAGAGAGAAGATATTTTACAGAAGTGGAAGAGTAGATTTGATTATATACTCGTAGATGAGTATCAGGACACAAATAAAATACAACACAAGCTTTTAAAACAGTTAGTTGGAAATAGAAATTGTATAACTGTGGTTGGTGACCCACAACAGTGTATATATACTTGGAGGGGAGCACATCCTGAGAATATATTAGATTTTGAAAAAGATTTTCCAAATACAAAAATTATAAAACTTGAGAGGAATTACCGTTCAACCAAAAAGATATTAGACCTAGCAAACAAGATAATTCAAAAATCAAGTGGTAAATGGAAAAAAAAGGTTTTAGTTTTATGGACTGATAAAATTGGAAATGAGGATATAACCCTTTATAAGCTTCCTTCTGAAAAGTATGAAAGTAGGTTTATCGTTGAAATGGTGAAAAGGTATAACTCAAAAGGTTATAAATTTTCAGATATGGCTATTCTTATAAGAATGGGATATTTATCTAGGATTTTAGAAGAAGATTTTATTAAGGCTAACATTCCCTACCAAATAATAGGTGGTTTAAAATTCTATGAAAGGGCAGAGATAAAAGATTTAATTGGTTATATAAGATTTTCTATAAATCCAAACGATACTCAGGCATTTAAAAGAGTAATAAACTTACCACCTAGGCAGTTAGGAGATAAAACTATTAAAGAGTTGGAAAGAATAAAAGCTGAAAAATGTTTAAATTGGATAGATACTTTAAAGTTAGTGTTAGAAAATGATGATTTATTAAAACTAAATAAAAAACAGAAGGAAGGTATCCACAACTTTTTAAACATAATTGATAGTATAAAAGAGTTAGGAAATGTTAGACCTTATGAGGCATTAACATATCTGATTGATGAGATAGATTACTACCAATTTTTAAAACAGAAGTATCCTAAAGATTATCAAGATAGGGTTAACAATGTTGAGGAATTAAAAAAGGTTTTCTTAGAGTTGGATAAACAGAAAAAAAGTTTAACTGAGTTTTTAGAGGAAACAACCCTATCTCAAGGACAGGACAGTTTAGAAAATAATAACAGTGTTAAAATAATGACTGTTCACGCTTCAAAGGGTTTAGAGTTTCCTATAGTTTTTTTACCTGCCTTAGAAGAAGGTATCTTTCCAAGTGGTAAATCTTTAATAAATCCAATTGAACTGGAAGAGGAGAGAAGACTGTTTTACGTTGCCATTACAAGAGCTAAGGAACATCTAATATTAAGCTTGGCAGAAAAAAGGACAAGTTTTAACGGTAAACTTTTAAATAGTAAAGCCTCCAGGTTCTTAAAGGATATAAGGGAAGATATAAAAGTAAAAAAGTTAAGTCTTAATAAGAAGAATAAAACTTCTGAAAAAAAAGTTATCGTATCAAGTTCGGCAACAGGAAGTATAAAAAAAGGTGATTTGGTAAGACATAAAAAGTATGGTAAAGGATTTGTAGTTGAAGTTAATCATCCTTTTGCTATTGTTATTTTTGAGAAGGAAGGAGAAAAGAAAATAAAGATTAATTTTTTAGAAAAAATTTAAGCTTTAACTTTTTCTTTTATACTATTTAGCAAGTCTAACAACTCTACCCCTGTCTTAACTACCATATCTGAGGTATTTTCTATTTTAGAGTGTGAATTGTCGAAAAGTACAAAGTTAACATTTTTATTTTCTTCTCTATTAAAGTTATATACCATATTCTTATCTGCTAGAGTGTCTCCTATATATACAACAGGTTCTCTATACTCAAAATTTTTAAAAAATAGTTTTAATGGATATGAAGAAGGCTTTTTCTGATTGGAAAGTGGGGTATCGTCATCTGTTATTATATGGTCAAACAAATGATAAAGATTAAACTTTTTAAATGAAAAATCTAATAACTCAAAAGGTCTCCCTGTAATAACTCCCATAACATCTGTAATTTTTCTAATCTCTTCCAGTATACTTTTAGGAATAATCATTTCTTCATTTTCTCTAAGTAATATATAAACATCATCAAAAAATTTTATTAAATCTTCATATCTTGGGAGAGTTATATTTCTATTTTTAGCAAATTGATACATTAATTCCTTGGTTTTTGAAAAATCTTTAAAGATTTGTATAAACTTATCTAAAGGTAAATCTGTTTTTACAAATATTATTCCAGCTATAGAAACATCCCAATCGTTATTAATTCCAAGTTTAAACTTTATATCTAATAAATCTTTTTTTTCTATATCATTTTTACCTGTAAAATGTTTTACTGTTTCCCATATTGCTATATGGTAAGATTTGGAAGCGTCAAATAAAACACCATCAACATCAAATATAGTTATCATGCTCTCTCTCCATTAATAAAAAGAGTTAAAAGAGAGGGACTTATGTCCCGTGTTGCCAGCTTGATAAATATTCTATCTGTTTGTCTGTAAGTTTATCAATCTCAATTCCCATTGATTTTAGTTTTAATCTGGCAACTTCTAAATCTAATTCATCAGGTACTTTGTAAACTTTAGGTTCTAGCTTACCGTGGTTTTTGTATATATACTCAGCAGATAAAGCCTGATTTGCAAAGGACATATCCATAACTTGTGCAGGGTGACCCTCTGCAGCAGCTAAATTTACAAGTCTTCCTTCAGCTAACAGATAAATTCTTCTACCATCCTTTAATTTATACTCTTTTACATTCTCCCTTATATCTCTAGTAGATACTGCCATTTCTTCTAAAGCTTTAATATTTATTTCAACATCAAAATGACCAGAGTTTGATATTATTGCTCCGTCTTTCATTACCTCAAAATGTTGTTTATCTATAACATCAGTATTACCTGTTACCGTAACAAAGAAATCTCCTATTTTTGCCGCTTCTATCATTGGCATCACTCTATAACCGTCCATTCTAGCCTCTAAAGCTTTTAATGGGTCAACTTCCGTTATTATTACTTCAGCCCCCATTCCTTTTGCTCTCATTGCAACACCTTTCCCACACCATCCATAACCTGCAACTACAAATGTAGAACCTGCCAGTAATCTGTTGGTCGCTCTCAGTATTCCATCTATCGTGGATTGCCCTGTTCCGTATCTGTTATCAAAAAGATGTTTAGTGTATGCATCATTTACAGCTATTACAGGAAATTTTAAAACTCCATCCTTCTCCATAGCTTTAAATCTTATAACTCCTGTTGTTGTTTCTTCAGTTCCTCCCAACACTTCAGGTAATAAATCTTGTTTTTCCTTATGTAGAGTTGATATTAAATCTCCTCCATCATCCATAGTAATGTTAGGTTTTTTTTCAAGAACAGCATAAAGATGTTTGTAGTAAGTCTCTCTATCCTCACCATGTATAGCAAAAACAGGTATATCAAACTCCTTTACAAGTGCCGCCGCCACATCATCCTGTGTTGATAAAGGATTAGATGCAGTTAGATAAACTTCAGCACCACCTTCCTTTAAAGTTATCATAAGGTTTGCCGTTTCGGTTGTTACGTGTAAACAAGCAGCTATTCTAACATCCTTTAAAGGCTTTTCTTTTTTAAATCTCTCCCTAATCTGTCTTAAAACGGGCATATCCATCTCTGCCCATTCAATCCTTAGCTTACCTTTTTCAGCTAAACCTAGGTCTTTAACATCAAAATCCATAAAATCCTCCTAAACTCAAAAATTAATCTAGGAGATAATTATAAAATCAAATCAGCTTTAAAACTATTTTTTCAGATTTTCCTCTAAAAATTTTTTAGTATAGTTGTATCCAATATCTATAGCTTTTTTTAAATCTTTTATTGAAAAAAGACCTATTTCAACCAGTTGTGGCGGTTGTAAAAATATATCACAATACTTTTTGTTATTTTCTGTGTTTGACCTAATAGCCAAAAATAAACTTCTAACAGCCAATTTAAAGATATTAGGATTTGGGGAAAATTCAGGAAATGGATTTACTTCTGAACAGATTTTTAATTCACATTTTTCTTTAATTAATGGCTCTATAGGTAGATTATCCATTATTCCACCGTCTATATATGGTTTTCCATCTATATATGTAGGCTCAAATACAACAGGTAAACTACAAGAAGCTTTTATATACTGTATTAAATCACCTTTATCTATATATTTAACTTCTCCGATTGTATAGTCTATAACTGTTATATATGTTTTTATCTTTAATTCGGATAAATCTATTCTTCCAATATATCTTTCTAAAAGAATATCCAGTTTTTCAAGAGAGAAAAAGGCTTGTTTAGGAAATTTAAGCTTTAGATATTTCTTTATATCTGTTTTTAATAAAATATCTTCCATCTCTTTAGGAGAGTAGCCTGCAGCATAAAAAACAGCAATAATAGAGCCAGCACTAACTCCAGAGAGAATATTTATTTCTATTCCGAACTCTTTTAATGCTTTTAAAACTCCTATATGTGTTGCACCTCTAACAGCTCCACCTGATAAAACTAATCCTATTTTCATCTTGAATTTATTAAATTGTCTATTTCTTCATAACTTAAAGGTTCAAATTTTTCTATTTCTAAATTTTGTAATAAATGCTCCTTTTTACTCATTCCTATTAAAATTGTTCCTACACCTTTAGTACTTCTAACAAATTGTATAGGTATTAATGAAGGAGAATTAACTTTAAATCTTTCCAATATAGCTTCGTTAACAGGTCTTATAAGTCTTCCTTGCATAAGTGGTGCAGATATATAAGTATAAATACCTAAAATCTCACATATTTCAAAAGTTGATAACTTTTCACCATTTAAAGATTGATTTTTGAGCGAGTAAGCCTCAAGCATAGCTATGTTGTATGGTAGTTGTATAAATTTAAAACCGTTATACTCTGAAACATTCTTTGCTATATCAAATATATCTTTAAGATTTAAAAATTGGCGGTGATTTTCAGGAACTCTGAAACCGTTCCAAGTGGCTAAACCGTAGTATTTTAATTTACCTTCAGACCGTTTCTCTTCCAATAATCTAAAAACATTTTCCAATTTTTTATAAAAAGTATCCCTATCAAACTTTAAAAGTTGGTCTTCAGGATTATGTATGTAGTAAATGTCTATGTAATCTGTGTTCAGATTTTGTAAGCTCTTCTCAAAAGCCCAGTTTATATATTTTTCAGTTAATATATTCCCTGTATCGGTTATATCCTTTAAATCAACTATTCCAGTTAAAACCAATTCATTTTTAAACCATTCGGTAGGATTTTCTACATCTGAAGGAACGGCAACATATCCCCCTTTAGTAGATATAATAACTTTACTTCTATCAAAATCGTTTAAAACTTTTCCTATTAACTTCTCACTTCTCATATTTCTGTAATTTATGGCAGTATCAATAACATTTATTCCCTTGTTTAATCCTTCTTTTATAGTTTCGTAATAGTTCTTGTCTGTAGTATCATCACTGTTCCCTAAATATGTCCCTATACCTATCTCTGAAAGATTTAAATCTAAAAACTTTTTATATATCATTGTTAGCTCCTTTAGTTTTAACAATTACCTAAAAACATACCCAATTATAGACAACTATTAATTTTTGTAAACTCCTCTTAGATTTTTTTAAGGAAGCTTCTACTAACGCCAATGATAGAGCTAATTTTAAATAATTTTTTAATTTTTTTAGAACTGGCTTTAAAACAGGTTTTCTTTCCTGTATGTAGTAATTAAAACTTTATCAATTTTTATCTCTTTCTCGCATAAGTGGAGTAGAGGTATAAATACACTCATATAAAATCTTATACATTTCAAAAGTTAATAAATTTTTCTTATTTAAAGACTAATTTTTGGAATGATAATAGTAAGCTAAATCCAAATTTATTTTTTATCTAGAGATGATTGGGATTTCTTTATTTCTAATAATACCTTTCTATCCCACTACGTTCAGACAAACCATCAGCAATATAAGATATTATTTGAAAGTAAACATACTTTCTATCCCACTACGTTCAGACAAACCCTTTATCTATTACAAAACTATCTCCATACATATACTCTTTCTATCCCACTACGTTCAGACAAACCATTCCATAAATTATAATG
>QNZF01000046.1 GCA_003978485.1 Persephonella sp. | reverse complement strand
CGCCTGTCTTAAAGCTTTTTCTACTTTTTCCTCTAAAATTCTTTTATCTCTTACTCCTCTTAATCTTAATCCGTATGCAACATTATCAAATATACTCATTGGAAATGGTGTAGGTTTTTGAAAAACCATTCCAACTTTTGTTCTTAATTTTATTAAATCGTAATCTGGACTTAGTATATTTTCCCCATCTAATAAAATCTCTCCTTCATATCTATTTCCCGGATATAGGTCGTGCATTCTGTTAAAACTTCTTAATAAGGTAGTTTTTCCACATCCAGAAGGACCTATCAAAGCTATAACTCTATTTTCATAAATAGGCATATTTATATTTTTCAGTGTAGGCTTATCAGAACCACTATAATAAAAAGAAAAATTTTTAACTTTTATCTTTTCAACTTCTGTCATACTGTACCACTCCTATAGTTTTAATTTTTTTCTTAATTGTCTATCGTCAACAGGATTTCTCAAATATACAACTTCCAATCCATCTAGTTTTGTATTTTCTTTGTCAGTTGCCTCAGTATGGATGATTAATATTTTTATAATAGATTTTAATTTGTTGAAAGAAGACCTAAAGTTTTCATTTCTTTTAAAGAAATTGATAACAAACTTTACTTGTTGTAAAGCTTCTCGTGTCCTCTTTCCTTTCATTTCAATTAAAAACAATATTCTCCTTTTGTTGTTTAAATAAATAGCCACAAAATCTATCTTTTTATCATCAGATTTTATATCAAAGGATTTAAGTAAAGTATCACAATTTTCAAACTCAAAAAATATTACTTTTTCATCTTTTTTTGGATTAAAAGATAATCTTTTTTTAAACCTGCCTTTACTATCCTTACCTTCCTTGACTTCAACAATCGTATTACCATTGACGAAACAACCATTTAATAAAATTTCTTCCAGTATACTTCTTCCCAAACTTAAAACCTTTCAACTAGAGATTTTTTCTTCTATATTAAAACCTATTTCAGATAATTTTGAACTAACTTTTGAGAAGGAAGACCAATCTATATATTTATTTTCTCTATCCAATAGATTTTTAACAGTACCATTATTTAAAAATTGATAAATTGATATATTTTCAGGAGATATAAAAGCATTTTCCGTTTTTAAAAATGTGAGATTTGCTAATTCTTTCCTTTTACAGTATCCAAGTATTAAATTTTCTAAATGCTCCAAAATATAAGGTGTATGTGTAGTTGCTATTAAAAAGTTCCTATCATCTTTCTCAATTCCGTTTATAAATATACTTAACAATTCTAAAAACTCTGCTTGAGCCTTAGGATGTAAATTCATTTCAGGTTCATCAAGTATTATAAAATCCTTTCCAGAAGCAATTTTTTCTAAATATAAATAAAATGTGGAGAGAGATTTAACCATAGAAGATGTTGAATAAACAGGCAATTCGTTATTTGTTTTATATGGAACAAAGGTTATATATTCGGACATCTCATCAAAGACAACTTTTCCACCTATTATAGTCTCAATAAATTTTTTAATCTGTGTATACTTACTTAGTCTATTCTTCTTTAAATCTGAAACGAATTTAATGAAATCTTCCAGTAATATTGGAAACTCAAACTCTTCCTTTAAGTAAAACTGAAAGAGTAACTCGTAAGGAATATTATTTTTATCTGAAACTTTTGAAATCAAGCTTTTCTGTAATCTTTCGCTAAAAGTTGCTAAAGCCTTTCTTTCTGAAGGAAATAGATAAATCCCCTTAAAGATAGAGTTTACCAATATATCCAGAATAATATCACTTATCGCTCTTTTTATATATTTAACAGGGATATCCTCTAATAGACTTATTTCTATAATTATATTTTTCTCATTTTTCCCTTTATATACCTTTATAAACTCATAATCCTTTGCTTTTACCTTTGCATCTAACGAACTGTTAATAAAATCCTCTTTTATTTTTTCTTTAAATTCTTCTGTTATATAAACATCTATTTCCGTTTTACTAAATAGCTTTGTTTCCCTATTTATACCAAAGAAGGAATAAATAAAGTCTCTTGAGAAATTTTTAGCTAAGTCGTTCAATAACTGATTTAAATATTTATCTATAAATTCTCCACAATCTTTTATTTCTACGGAGTAAAATCTAGTTAATTTATCTACTATATCGTTAATAAACTCTTTTAATTCATTTTTATAAATAAATATTGTATCTTTAAGATTTAAATATTCCTTTGTTAACTCTCTTCTATTTTCTTTATGGAGTATTCCATACAGAGAATAGGCTACCCAACTTTTGTTAGTGTTATTTTCTCCAATAAAAATAGTTAAAGGTTTTATGTCTAGATTTATATCCTTTACAATACCTAACTTTCTTACACTTAGATTTATCAAAATTATGCCTAACCTATCCTTGATTTGAATAGATTTTACTAACCATCAATTCCTTTTTCAAGCATCGCTATACTCTCTATATGGTAAGTCTGTGGGAACATATCTATAAGTTTTAAAGATTTAATTTGATATTTTTCCTTAAGTTTAGATAAATCTCTTGCCAAAGTCGATGGATTACAGGACACATAAATAATTTTTTCTATACTTTCTTTATTAATCAAATAATTTAATAAATCCTTTGTTATTCCACTTCTAGGTGGGTCTAAAACAACAAGGTCTGGACTAAACTTATTCAATAATTCTATATCCTTACCTGCATCAGCTTTTATAAATTTTACATTCTTAAATCCATTTAATTTTTTGTTGTGATTACCATCTTCAACTGCAAATTTATTATTTTCAATTCCAATAACATTTTTAGCCTTTAAACTGATGGGTAAAGTTAAAGTTCCAACTCCACAGTATAGGTCTAACACTTCATTAAACTCTTTATCTACTTCCTCTAAAACTTCATTAATTAAATTTTTAATCTGAAAACGGTTTACCTGAAAGAAAGAGTTTATAGAAACTCTATACTTTATATCTTTATCCATAATCTTAACACTTTCATAGGCAAACTGTTTACCTATAGATATAAATCTTTTTAAAAATTCTCCTTTTTTCTCAAATATACCTATACCTATGATATTTTTATTAACGAAGGCTTTTAAATGTTTTAATCCTAATGGAAATCTTTTAAAACTGAATGGATAAATAAACTTAACTAACATTTCATCTAAATTTGTAGAGTACAGATGTATCTCAATAGGTTTAATATCTAAGAACTGTAATAATTCCCTTAATCCCTTTAAACTTTCTCCCAAATCTTCCTTTAAGAGTAAACATTCATCTATATCAACAATAGTTTTGCTTTCTTTCATATAAAAACCTAACTGTTTACCTCTAACTTTAAGTTGTGTTCTGTTCCTGTAATAGAAAGGATTTTCAGAAGGAATTATCTTGTCTACTTTGTCAATCTCTAACTTTCCAATTCTATTTAATGTTTCTAATAGTATAGATTTCTTTATATCTAACTGTTTTTCGTAAGATATATGCTGATAATCACAACCACCACAGTAAGTAAAGTATTTACAAGGTGGATTAACTCTATACTCTGAAGGTTTTAAAACAGTTTTTAATCTACACTCATAAAAGCTTTTCTTTTCTTTAACTATATCCACATTTACCAATTCACCATCTATAACAAAAGGAACAAAACAGGTTTTTTCATTAATCTTTCCTAAACCTTTACCGCCATAAACTGACTTTTCAATTTTTACTTCCATTTTTTCTTCTTTCTAAAATTATTAAAAACAGATTAATTATACAGATAATTAGATAACTTTTTCAGTTAAGCCTTTGAACCTTTTAAAAAGATTAAACGATAATTTATAAAACAGTTATTTTCCCAACTTTTAAATTTATTAACTATATATTTTTTCTCTTTAAAACTTTTATCTGATGTATTTATACTAACTCCCGTCTGATGTAGATGTTTAAGGAAGTGATAACCATTTTTAAAACTTTGATAATACTCAACAATTTTATAATCTCTTACAGTTAAGCTGTTTCCCTTTAAAGTATCAATTACTATATCTTCAGACAAAAAATTAAATTTATTTTCATTTAATAAAAAATTAATAAACTTTAGACTATCTTTTACAGGTATCGCTAATAAGAAATTTCCGTTTTTACTTAAAATCCTGCTTATCTCTTTAAAAGATTTATTTAAATCTGTCCAATGTAATGAAAAACTGGATATTACAAAATTAAATGAATTATCTTTGAAAGGTAAATTTTCTATGTCTCCCTGAATATTAATGCCAAACTCAACAGCTTTTAGCATATCCCTAGACAAATCTATATTTATAATGGATATATTTTTATCCTTTAAAAAATCTGCTATATATCCAGTTCCACTTCCTAAATCTACACCTATACCGTAAATTAACTCTCTACCAAAATCTATTAAATCTTTTGCCGTTTTCTTCTGTATGTATGCCTCTCTACAGTAAGTTTTAGAAAAGCGGGAGAAATATTTTTTTATTAAATCTTTTCTTACCATTTTAATGCTTCTTTAAGAATATCAGGATTACTCAAAAAAGGTGCATGATGGCTATCTACAGAGATTAAATGAGAGTTTTTTATCTTATCTTTAGCAAAAACTGAACCATACGGATTTATTATTTTATCCTGTTTACCACATATCAGAACACATTCCTGTTTTATATTTTCTAAATCATTTGTTAAATCTAAATCTATAAACTCCTTTAATATTTTTATTCCTCCATCTCTAATTGGTAAAGGTATATCCTTAAACTCATCATTTACGGCAGTTTTTCTAAATTGGTATATAGTCTCTTCAAAACTTCTTTTTAACTGAAGCATAAAAGCTTTAATGCTTTTTGGATTATGTCCTAACTTTTCATCTTTAAATTTAGGAGAAAAACCTATAAGGATAATTTTTTTTAAATTTTTAGGCTCTCTCAAAGCAGTCAAGACAGTTAAAGATGCTCCTAAAGACCATCCCATCAAAACAATATCTTCATTTTGATTATTTATGTATTCATATAAATCTAATGAAAAACTGTTCAGTATATCTTTATCAGTTTTGTAATCTTTTCCATTATGGAATGGTAAGTCTAAAAAGATACTATTTTTTAACTTGAAAAAATTCTTCCATATATCTCTAGAAAAACTCCAACCATATATAAACAGATATTTCATTGATTTGTTAACCTTAAATTATTTGTAGATTAACAATACATTATAAAAAAGATTAGAAGAAAAGGAAAAATTTTTAACTTCTTCTGTATTTATCCTGGAATCTTATAATATCATCTTCTTCCAAATATTCACCTACCTGTATCTCTATAACTTCAAGATTTATTTTTCCCGGGTTTTCTAATCTATGTTTCCAAGATTTTGGCACGTATATACTTTCGTTCTCATGTACGTAAACTTCTCTCTTTTCCCCTGTTTCCACATTTTCTAAATAAACTTTTGCAGTTCCTTTTACAACAACCCAATGTTCACTACGATGATGATGTAGTTGGAGACTTAAACTTTCATTAGGATATACAGTTAATCTTTTTATTTTATATCTGTTCCCTTTCTCTAACTCTGTGAAGCTTCCCCAAGGTCTGTAAACTGTTGTGTGATGTATGACATACTCTTTTAAATCTTCCTTTTCAGACAACATCTTTACTAAATCTTTAACTTTTTGTGTATCACCTTTATGAGTTATAAGTAAAACATCATCCGTCTCAACAATTATCAAATCTTCTATATTGATAGTTGATATTAATCTTTTATTTCCTAAAATTAGACTGTTTTTTGTATCAATAGACACAATATTTCCAAACTTAACGTTTCCTTCATCATCCTTAGGGTAAACTGAGTAAACACTATCCCAAGAACCTATATCAGACCACTGTATATATATAGGTAAAACAACTGCATTTTGCGTTTTTTCCATAACTGCGTAATCTATTGATATATCTGGAAGTTCTGAAAAGCTATTTATGAAATCTTCAAAATTTTTCTCTTTTATAAACTGGTAGATTTTAGGAGAATGTTTTTCAAACTCATTTAAAATAGTTTTAATTGAAAACATAAACATACCACTATTCCAATAATAATTACCTTTTGCTATATATTGCTGGGCTAAAGTTTTACTTGGTTTTTCGTGAAATCTTTTAACTTTAAAGGCGTTAAACTCTTTATCTTCCTTTATAGGATTACCATTATCTGCTTCTATATAACCGTAACCCGTTTCTGGAGAGGTAGGATTTACACCGAAGGTTATAATATAACCGTATTTAGCAAGTTCTTCTCCGAATTTTACATACTTTACAAATTTATCTTCTGGACTAATTAGATGGTCAGATGGAGATATAAATAAAACTGTTTCAGGTGATACATCCTCTATATCTAATAAATATTTGACAGCAAGGGCTATAGAAGGGGCAGTATTCCTCTTTGCAGGTTCTAGAATAACTTTTAAATTTTCCCCTTTATCTTTACCAAGTATTTCTATTAGATGATGTTTTATTAAAAATTTATATTTATCGTTTGTTAATAATATAATATCGTTTAAATCTTCAACTAATTTTTTATTTCTTAAAACTGTTTTTTGAAAAAATGAGTATTTTTCTCCTTCTCCAAGTTTTAAAAATTGTTTTGGATACAAATCTCTAGATAGCGGAAATAATCTAGTTCCACTCCCCCCAGCTAATATTATAGATTTCATAAAATCCCCCTAACTAAAAATCTAATTAAAATTAAGAATATATCAGATTTGCCAATTTTCAATTTTTATTCATTAATCACAATTTTCTACGCATACTTTTTTTATATTTATACTCCCTCCGCAACTTTCAAAGCATATATTAAACTCGTCTGTACAATTACAGTTTAATTTACACATTTTTCTTTTTTGTTCTGCAATTATTTCAGATAAATCAGGTTTTACAGGTGGTTTTGGAGGTTTAGGCTTGTGGAGATTATGTTGATGTAGAAGATTTTTATAAAAACTCATCTCAGAACAGAATTTTTTGTCAGATGAACAAATCCTTGAAAAGTATCCGTAATTACTTAACAACTCATCATATTTAGCTTGCCAGTTGTTAAGTTCTCTTCTGTAAATCTTATATTTAGTTAAATAATCATTATAGGCTATTTTATATTCTTCAAACTTCAAGGAATAGATTTCTTTAGCAGTTTTTATAGCTTCTTTATAACATTTTCTTTTTTCTTCCTTACATTTCTCCTCACACTTTTTCTTTTTTAATTCACAATCTTTAACACATCTTTTACCTTCCAAACTTTTCGGTGGATTGTAAATGTATACCGTTTCATACCTGGGTGAACAGGAAAAAATTAAAGATATAAAAAATAAAGTTAATGTAAATTTTAAGTATTTGCTCATTTTTTTACCTTTTTTAAATTCTTTTCTCTTTGTATTTTGAAATCTATTAAGTTAGTTGTCAATAACCTATTTAAAAACATTTCAGTTATTCAATATTAATGTATAATAATAAATATACTTAGAGTAAGAAATAAGGAGAAAAAAGTCTCTAAATAAAGAGAAACCTAAAGCAAAACCATATAAATAAGCCAAAAGAGTTATTCCTTTTCTCCACCTCGAATAATAAAATCCTTTTATACCTCC
>QNZF01000067.1 GCA_003978485.1 Persephonella sp. | reverse complement strand
ACAAATGTTAATCCTTTCAACAAATCTGATTTTTTCTCTTCTTCCGATTTATCCTTACAGGTCTTAACACCTAAATCTTTCAATTCCTGAAGCATTTTTAAATTTTCTTCATTGTGGAAAAAGTCGTATATGCTTGTAGCTACTTTATAGCCTATATCCGGTAGTTTTTCTAAATCCTCAATACTCCAATCTTTTAAATCTTCAACACAGTTTATATGTTCTGCCAAAGTTTTAGCGGTAGTTTTACCAACGTATCTTATTCCTAATCCTGTTATTAGTCTGTGTATCGGTCTATGTTTAGCTTCCTCTATACTTTTTCTTAAATTTTCAACAGATTTTTTTCCAAAACCTTCAAGTCTTTCAATTTTTTCATAAGGTAATCTAAATATATCAGGTATTCTTTTTAAGAAACCTAATTTATAAAATCTTCTTATTGTAGCTTCACCTAAGCCTTTTATATCCATAGCGTCTTTAGATGCAAAGTATATAAGCCTTTCTAAAACTTGTGCAGGGCAGTTTACATTTACACATCTATAAACAGCTTCGTAAGGTAGTTTTACCACAGGAGAACCACAGGAAGGACAGTATTTAGGAAATTCTATCGGTTTTTCTTCTCCTGTTCTTGCAGATTTATCAACTCCGATTATATAAGGAATAACATCCCCTGCCCTCTCTACTATAACTAAATCACCAATTCTTATATCTTTTTCTCTTATAAAATCCTCGTTTATTAACGATACAGACGATACTACAACTCCTCCCAACTCTATAGGCTCAAGCTTACCGACTGGGGTTATAGCCCCTGTTCTACCAACCTGAAAAATAACCTTTAAAAGTCTTGTTTTTCCTTGTCTAGCTTTGAATTTAAACGCTATAGCCCATCTTGGATGATGGGATGTAATACCTAATTTTTCATAATATTTTATATCGTTAACTTTTATAACCATTCCATCTATCTCATAAGGATAATTCTCCCTTTTTCTTTCCCATTCTCTACAGTAATCTATTACTTCATCTATACCATTACATACTTTTAACTCCTTATGAGGTGCTTTGAAACCTAGATTAAACAGCATCTCTATAGTTTCAGAATGTTTTTTTATTTTCGTCCCTAAAAGATTGTTATTATTCCTGTCAGCTGCATAAGTAATTTGATAAACAAAAACTTCCAATCCTCTCTTTGCAACTTCTTTAGGATTTTGAAGTCTTAAAGAGCCTGCCGCCGCATTCCGGGGATTTGCTAAAGGGGGTAATCCCTCTTCCATTCTTAACTCATTTAATAGTTTAAACTTTTCTTTACTTAATACAGCTTCACCTCTTATCTCTACAGTGTAAATACCATATTTACTAAAATTAGCTCTTAAGGGAACAGAACGGATTGTTTTAACATTATTAGTAATATCTTCACCTACCGAACCATCACCTCTTGTAGCTCCTCTAACAAAAATATCATCTTTATATACTAATGCTAATCCTGCTCCGTCAAATTTAGGCTCTACAGCATACTCTACAATATCAACTCCAATAATCTCTCTTACTCTTTTATCAAACTCTCTTAAATCCTCTTCATTGTAGGAGTTTTCTAGTGAAAGCATAGGTGATAGATGTTTAACCTCAGGGAACTCTTTAGTTATATCTGAAGCTACCCTTTGGGTTGGAGATGTGGGAGTTATAAATTGTGGAAACTTTTCTTCAAGTTTTTTCAAGAGATGAAACAGTTGGTCATACTGATAATCAGTTATTATAGGTTCATTAATCACATAATATAAATAATCGTGATAATTAATAACATCCCTTAGCTCTTCTATTAACTCTTTAGCTATTTTTTCATCTTTAATATCTTCAGGTTTAACCTTTAAAAGTCTTTCAGTTTTTTCTAAATAAAGTTTTTTCTTTTCGTCCATTTTATCCATTAAATATTTTTTAATTTAATAGTTTTATTTTAACTTGTATTGTTAACAAAAACTAATTGGAGAAATTTTTTGTAATGCTTTCTTATGCTTATAAACGGATTAAACCAATTTAATTTTAAATTGATTATATTTATTCCTTTTCTCTTAAAATTTTTATAAATTTGTGTGAAAATATATAAGGCAAATTATTAAGGAGGTATCTATTTTATGGCAGAATTAAAAGGCAAAATTGTACAGGTGGTAGGACCTGTTGTTGATGTTGAGTTTGAAACTGAAGAATTGCCAGAAATAAGATGGGCTTTAAAGACAGTTAGAACTGCAATTGACGACAAAGGAAATGAAATAGAAGAGGAATTATTCTTAGAAGTTGCTCAACATATTGGTGATAAAAGAGTTAGAACTGTTGCTTATGGACCAACTGATGGTTTAGTTAGAGGTCAAGAAGTTGAAAGTGTAGGAGCACCATTACAAATACCTGTTGGAAAAGAGGTTTTAGGGAGAATATTTAATGTTGTTGGGAAACCTATAGATGATGGTGGAGAAGTAAAAGCCAAAGAGTATTGGCCAATATTCAGACCAGCTCCATCATTTGAAGAGCAGTCAACAAAGGTTGAAATATTTGAAACTGGTATTAAAGTTATAGACTTACTTGTGCCATTCATTAAAGGTGGAAAAGTTGGATTATTTGGTGGTGCAGGAGTTGGAAAAACAGTTTTAATGCAGGAATTAATCCACAATATAGCTAAATTCCACTCAGGTTATTCTGTTGTTGTTGGAGTTGGAGAGAGAACAAGGGAAGGTAATGACCTATGGATGGAGATGAAAGAGAGTGGAGTTTTACCGTACACTGCAATGATATATGGTCAGATGAATGAACCACCGGGAGTTAGATTTAGAGTTGCTCAAACAGGACTAACTATGGCTGAATACTTCAGAGATGTGGAAAAACAGGACGTTTTAATATTTATAGATAATATATTCAGATTTGTTCAAGCAGGTGCAGAGGTTTCAACATTATTAGGAAGATTACCTTCTGCTGTTGGTTATCAGCCAACTTTAGGTACTGACGTTGGGGAAGTTCAGGAAAGAATTGCTTCAACTGTTAATGGTTCTATTACATCTATACAGGCTGTTTACGTTCCAGCAGACGATATTACAGACCCAGCACCAGCATCAATTTTTGCACACTTAGATGCTACAATCGTTCTACAGAGAAGATTGGCGGAGTTGGGTATATATCCTGCTATTGACCCATTAGAGTCAACATCCAAAGCTTTAGCTCCAGAATATGTAGGAGAAGAACATTACTACGTAGCTAGAGAAGTTCAAAGAATATTACAGAGATACAAAGAATTACAAGAGATTATCGCTATACTAGGTATGGAAGAGTTATCAGAGGAAGACAAGGCTATAGTTGGTAGAGCTAGAAGATTACAAAGATTTTTAGCTCAAAAATTCCACGTTGCAGAACAGTTTACAGGACAACCGGGTGATTACGTTAAAAGGGAAGATACAATCCGTTCATTCAAAGAAGTTGTTGAAGGAAAGTGGGATCACTTACCAGAGCAGGCATTCTATATGGTGGCTGATATAGAAGACGCTAAAAGAAAAGCCGAAGAAATTATGGCAAAGAATAAATAAAAATCTTCTTTTCTTCCTTTTTTCTTTTTTTAATAATAAATTTTTATCTACACCTTCATTAATCCTAAATTCAAATTAGTATTTTGAATTAGTTTTGGTAGTAATTAGGGAAAATTATCTTTTTTTATTTGTTGGTTAATTAAATCTGAAGATTACTTTTACAGAAATAATGTAATACGAATATTTAATTTACAATAAAGTTTTTATGAAAGAGTTTAAACCTAAAGATATTTTTTATATTAATAATGTATTAACGTTAATAAATACAAAATAAAATTAAAATAAAAAGCTAAAGCTATCTTTCTAACCATAAAAGTAATTTTCCTTTTAACTTTTTGTAAGGTGCCACAAAAGGAGGTGCTCCTTCAGGTGCTAACCCTGTTGACCAACCAGTTGTTCTAGATGTTGGATTATTTGCAATTTGATTTACGTCTATCTGTTCTATATTACCGCCTGATAGTTGTAGTAAAAGTTTACCTTGCACTCTAGCAGGATTTATTTTGTATAGATTGTTTACCGTACAACCTGTTATTGCACCGCCTGTAGCACAGTTTAATCCCCAAACCCTCGTTCTTCCACCTAAACCACATATTGACTTAACAGGTTCTATTGTTGCAAATAGAATAACATTAAAAGGAGTTTTAATTGGGTCTGTAATCATTTTTTCTTTTAGATGGTCTGTTGTTGTTCCTTCAAGATTTATATACCATCCCCTTATTACTCCGTTGTTTGCATCTAAACATATGTTATTAGTGTTTCCATTCGTTAAGTCTACAGTTGTTGTAATTAGCCTAATATACTTATCTCCGTTATTATCTTCTTTAATCTCTATCGGTATTCCGAAAAGAGTATTTCTGTTTACTTCCCAGTCATCTATATTTTTAAACCATCTGCCAGTTCCAAAATACATATACCATCTATTAAAACATTTCATAAACTCAACTTTACTAACAACTGGGTTTATATCTGTTCCAAATGAAGTATAGTTTATTCCATTCCAGTTATAAACATTTGTATTAAAGGGATATAAAACTCCTGTTGAACTATTATAATATCCACCTAGAAGAATTATTCCACCTTTATAGTTTGTGTCTGAACCATCCTGTCTAACATAGCCAAAAGCTAAATAATCTGTGTATCCATCGTTGTCGAAATCAAAACCTTCTGAGAAAATTCTACCTGCAAATGCTTTATGTATTCCCGTAGATATTACTCTTTCTAAACTACCATTAGCTAAATCAACAATAAATATTTTTAATTCTTGATTATTCGTGTTTAAAAACTGTCCCGAATAGTTTATAGGTCCTGAAGCAAAGACGACATGGTATTTATTATCTTTTGTTTTTATTATACCGGGTCCTGAATATGTGAAGTTTAGGTCTTTATCTGTAAACTCCCATAGATAAACAGGATTTAGTGGGTCAGTAATGTCTAATGCGTAATAAGAAGATAACCCTAAACAGCTTGAAGATGTTGGGTCTGGACATGTATCAGCAGGAGGATTTATACAGTTTCCGTCTGTGCAACCACAACCACCACCTAGTCTAAAGCCACCGATTAAAACTTTTTCTACCGTTCCATCTCTATCGTAATCTACATCTATTATGAAAGGTCTCAAGTCTGTGATGTATATATGACAGTAGTTAGGGTCTGCTAAATATCTTATGTATGGTAGTGCATTCTTTGGTATAAATCCCCAAAGCTCTTTACCTTTATTACTACCTGTTAACTGTGCAACTTGAGAAGTTGAGGTTAATCTTTCATACTTTCCAACTTTGAATGCATGTAAGACACCATCGTTAGAGGCTATAAACACCACATCATAATCATCATAAGACACTATTTGAGGTGATGAGTGCATAACATCTGCAAACTTCCAAGTATCACCACTACTGTTCATAACTTTATTTCTACAACCTGTTATTTGTTCTCCCAGTAAATAATTTATTGTTTTTGAGTAATCTATAACTCCACCTGTTCGTAAGCAGGTAGGAAACTCGTTAATATCTGTTCCAAGTAAAGTATCAAAATAACTTTTATTACTTGCTGTAAATCTTCTTAAATTATTACTTTCATCTATAGAATAAATAATTCTGTCAGAAGGGCTTGTATTTGCTAACTCTTTTCCTACTTCTATTAGATAGTTTACTTGGTTAATATCATCATAAACTACACAATTTGTAGAAGCTGTCCCATCTATATTTGTATCACAAACTTTTATTTTTAGTTGTTGATTGTTATCTAGGTAGTAGAATATCACTTTATCGTCTACTGTATCTAATTTGTAATTTTTATTTGTATCTTCCCTAATATTTTCTGCATTTGGCATTCTATAATACCAGAATGTGAATAGCTGACTAATCCAAGTTAGTTCGTAAGGTTTCTCAAATGTTCTTACTGGATAGAATAAAACCTGTTCTAAAATAGCCCCTTTGTCATTTCTTCCAGTTAGTAATGCAGTTGTGGAAGATGAGGCAACATTCTTTTGTATATCCGAAAATGCAGTTTCTAAAGCCCTTCTTAAATCTTCCACTGTGTTGACTTCAAAGTAGGTGTCAGGTATTCCATCGTTGTTTTTATCCCAGCTGTATCCAGTTCCTGTGTTTAAACTACTTTCACATAAACTTCCTTTACAGGATGTAAAAGCTGGGTTGTATGAGCTTAAATCACAGGTAGACTGTGGATAGTATGAATAACCTTCAGGCCAATCTAATCTAGTATCAAAGGAACCAAAAACAGACATTAATTTAGATGCCATCTTTCCATAATTAGAGTAAGCCCATATATTTAAAACATAAACTTTATCTATGTTTATATCATTACCTCCATTACTCATGTCTTTTCCCTTATGCATCCAGTAAATTGGAACAACAGGGTCAGAGGCATGGTTTTCAAAACCGTCGTTAATACTACAGGTTTTAATTAAATCTCCAGAGCTATTACTACCAATATTCCACATACCTTCAGTAATCAGAATTACAAAATTTTTAGAACATGGTGCTTGAGCTACTTCTATGCAGTTTCCACTAGTATCAAATCTTATACACTGATAGAGAGGATTTTTCCATCTGTCTGTAGAAGATGTTGAAGGACTTAGACCACAATATAGAGGATTGTCTTGTTTAAAATATCTGTAAACATCCCAAAGTGCTGGAGCCATTGAGTTCCCAGCATCCCATATACCAGCTGTTTTTTGACATCCAGAAGGTATCCATGAAAGTAAATCTCTGTTTGCATTTAAAGACGTAATAACATGTTGATATTCATAATTTTTATTGTAATCAGTTATACCCGTTCTAAAATCACCTATGTAAACTTTATTATTGTGTATCACTGGCCAAGCTGTATCATAGGTTATCAGTCCAATTCTTGGTTTAGGCTTACCGATAGTTCCTAATTCAGCCTGTTTGTAAAGAATACCTTTGTAAACTCTTAGTATATCTACTTTTACAGGAATACCGGGGAAAGTATAGTTTCTAATACAGTAGGTGCTATCCCAACAGACATTTTTAGCCCATCTTAAATCCCAATCTTCAAAATCTTGAGTTTTTAATACAATCTCTGTTGAGCTAACTTTATCTACAGTGTTTTGTCTTGGGTCGCAAAACTGCGGTTTAGCATTAGCCAATACACCTATATAACTTGTAGGACAACTTCTCGGTGTTCCACCAGTTAATAAAAACCTAACAATATCAATTCTAGTCATAAAATGATAGTTCAAACATTTACCTGTGTATATTTCCTTTGTGTTTAGATTGTAGCCATAGTAAACCTCAAAAGATGAGCTTGGAGATGTATTAAATGTTATTTCACCAACACCTGAAGAGTTAGAATAAGTGATACTACCTACAACACTATTATTATCTGTCCTTCTTAAATTTCCTGCCCCATCGTCGTAAACTTTAACAGTGGTAGAACCTATTTTTATACTATAAATCTTCAAACTTCCCCTTAAAACTGCGTAATTTAAGGTATATGTAATGCTACCACCACTAAAACTTTCTTTATACTCAATTGGATACTTATTGTTAGTATTTGGACAGCTTGCAGGTGTTCCTGATGTTGTTTTCTCCCAATACATACCGATAGAATTCCATCTGTAAAGCTTATCTGGTTCAAAATAACCGTCATAATTGTAAGTAGGGTTAT
>QNZF01000034.1 GCA_003978485.1 Persephonella sp. | reverse complement strand
CCTCCGTCCTCTGTAAATGTCTTATTTCAACGGCTATCTTTTCTAATGAAGATGCGGTGATAGCCATTGCAGTCATAAACTCTGCGTGTCTATCCCTCTGTATAACCTGATTTGAAACAGGTTCAGGCTCAAGTCCTAAAATCTCTAAAGCATACTTCTCAACTAACGGGTCAATATTTGAGTAGGTTCCAACTGCTCCCGAAATAGCTCCAACTGAAACAGTTTTTCTTGCCTTCTCTAATCTTTCTCTATTTCTTTTCATCTCCTCATACCAAAGGGCAAACTTTAAACCGAAAACCATTGGTTCTGCGTGGACACCATGTGTCCTTCCCATCATAACAGTATTTTTATATTTGAAAGCATTTTCCTTTAAAACTTTCAATAATTGGTCTATATCATCTAACAGAATATCTATAGCATCCCTCATAAGAAGGGCTAGTGCAGTATCTATAACATCTGAAGATGTAATACCAAGATGTATATACCTTCCATTTTCTCCAACCTGTTCTGCAATGGCACTGACGAAGGCTAAAACGTCGTGGTTGTATATTTTGTCTAACTCGTTAATTCTCTCAACTACCTTTTCATCTATATAAGTTTTTTCTTTTATTTCCTTTAATGCCTCATCAGGTATTTTTCCTAACTTATTCCAAGCCTCACAGACCGCAATTTCAACATCCAACCATTTCTGAAACTTATTAACATCACTCCAAACCTTTCCCATTCTCTCTAAAGTGTATCTTTTAATCATCTAATAAAAGACCTCTTTAAAAAATTTTCTTATATTTTAAACTAACATTAGCCAAAAGTGATGAGATTATTAATAGCTATTGAGATTTTTAAGTAATAAATTATCTTAAAAATTTTGGTTGGGAGTTTTATAGAAAATTATGTATATAGGAATAAATATAAACGGTGATAAGAGTTATTCTGTATCTGTTTTAGATAAGGATTGTAAATTAGTTTATGTATCTAGCTTTTTGAAGGAAGGTTTATACTGGTTTTTAGAACATTTTAAGTCAAAAAGGGTAGTGTTTAATATTAATTTTCTTAATAAGAATAATTTACCTTTAATATTAAAAGAGTATAAACATCTGTATTCGGTATTAATAGAAAATTTTGAATTTGAAGAATTTAAAGAAAAAGGTATTAATGGTAAGGTTATTTTACTGACAGACACAGATAGATATTTCTCTCAATTTGTAAGAAAGGGTTTACTTCCAATCTATACTAGAGAAGGCTTAGAACAAAGAATTTACAATTTAAAGAAAACAGGATTAATTATTGATTTTTCTTACCTATCTAAAGATAGAAAAAAGTTAAAAAATGAGATTAATGCTATAGTATCTGCCTATAGTTCCTATCTAATAGATAAAAATCTGTTTAAGTTTGAGAAGGTTAATAACTTTAATTTATTAGTTCCTGTCTATAAATTTGTACCTAAAAGTTTAAGGAATAAGGAAAAATAAAATTTTTAATTATTTTTTGAAAACTCCCTTAACTTCTCCAATACCTCAAAAGCCTTTCCTGAGTATATTGTATCTTTTGCTAACTCTATACCTTCTTTTATACTGTTAACCTTTCCAACACTTTTTAAGGCAAAGGCAGAGTTTAAAGCTACAAAATCTGTTTTGGCAGTTTTATCTTTCCCTTGTAAAATATCCAATGCTATTTTTAGATTATAGTTTATATCCCCTCCTTTAATTTCTTCTAAAGAAGAGGACTTTAAACCGAAATCTTCAGGTCTTACAGTGTAAATCTCAATGTTCCCGTTATCTATCTCAGCAACCACTGTTGGAGATGTTATTGATACTTCGTCTAATCCTTCCTTTCCGTAAATAACATAACCCCTTTTTAAACCTAAGTTTGATAATACTTCAGCAATAGGTTTTACCAATTTTTCGTCGTAAACGCCTACAAGCTGATAGTAAGCTTGAGTTGGATTTGATAAAGGTCCTAGTATATTAAATATCGTTCTTACTCCAAGCTCTCTCCTCTGTTTTATAACATTTTTCATAGCAGGATGAAATACAGGTGCAAATAAAAAGCCTAAACCTATTTTTTCTATTGCTTCTTTAACCTTTTCTGGCGGTAAATCAATTTTTACTCCTAAAGCTTCCATAATATCTGCACTTCCACATTTTGAGGATACAGACCTATTCCCATGTTTTGCCACCTTTACACTTGTTCCTGCAACAACAAAAGCGGTGATAGTTGATACATTAAAAGTGTCTACCTTATCCCCTCCTGTTCCGCAGGTGTCAACTAAGTCTGATTTATCTTCAATATTAATCTTTACAGCCTTATCTCTCATAACTTTAACAGCTGAAACAATCTCATCTACCGTTTCCCCTTTCATCTTTAAACCTATCAAAACAGCTCCTATCTGTGTGTCTGTTAATCTTCCTTCCATAATCTCATTAAACAGATATTCCATCTCCTCAGCCGTTAAATTTTCCCTTTCCGTAATTTTCTTTATTAAATTTTTTATCATCTAAACAACCTCTATCTTATTATGAGTATTAACAAATTATCCTTTTTATTAAATCTTTTTTCCTCTAAATATCTTACTTTTCCTGTCTTTAGATTACCATCATCTAAATCTTTATCTATTTCTAACATTCTTTTTTTATCTAAATTAGTAATCTTTATAACGTTATACTTTTTACCGTTTATTTTTACAAAACTATATTTGTAAATACCACCGTAAGGGTTTTTAGGATAGCTTATATACTTTTCGTCAAAATCACCATCTAAAAATTTCAAACATCTTAAATGTCTTATAGCCTGTTCCTCTTCGTCTCTGTAATCTCCTATATAGTTAGAACCATTACCATTTAATATGTATATACCATCTGGACATCTTTCTTCAGCTTTAGGGTCATCACCTGCAAAAAAATTATATTTTTTCCTATAGTTTATTAACACGGATTGAAGATTTTTTAAATCCATCTCTAGTTTTTTTCTTTTTAAAAATTCCAGAGTGTCTTTACCAAAGAAAATTATATATATAAGAAAAAGAATTGCAGAAGAGAAAAATACTATTTCTACTATTATTGGGAGTTTTTTAGGTTTATATCTTTTAATCCTTATATTATCTGGTATTCTCAATTTATGAATTAATTCCTCTACTCTTCCCTAATGATAGTAATATCTATTTTACCATCAATGTATATTTCTACAGGATACCTATCTTTATTGTTAACTGTAAATTCTATCTTTTTAACTTTTTTACTTTTAAGTGGAATGATTATATATTTATTCCCTTCTATCTTAAGTTTAAATGGATAGTAAATATTTTTTCTAATCTTACCGTATCTTATAAAATCTACTAAAATTGGAAGCCACGCCTTTTTTTCGTATATCTTCTCATTTGTGTAAACTTTCTCTTTACCGTTCTCATTTTCATAAAGATAATATTTATCACCTATTGCTTTAAACTTAAAGGAGTAGTTATACAACCAAGATAAACCTCTGTAAGTACTACCTTCAACGATTATCTTATCTCCGTTATCTCTTATAACAACATCTCCAACAGATATTCCATAAACTTTACTTTTGTAATGTATCTCTTTAGCAAATACAGATAAACTTAACAGAAATATACCTAAAAGAATAAATAATATCTTTCTGAACATAATAACCTCAAAAATTTAAATTGTTAAATTTATATAATATAAACTTATTTTAGATATGCAATTTTATAAATCCCTATACAATAATTACTAACTTGCTTAAATTCTGCTAACTCTATATAATACTTAACCAAACAAAAAATAAAAAAAGGATAGAAAAATGACTGTAAGGAAAAGACCTCAGGAAACATTTTTAAATACAGTTAGAAAAGAAAAGATAAAAGTTAACGTTTATTTAATCAATGGTATAAAACTGGAAGGAAAAATAAAATATTACGACCAGTTTACAATTTTATTAAGGGACGGCATCAGGGAGATATTGGTCTACAAACATGCAATAGCTACAATAGTAGCTAAAAAACCTGTTGATATAGTTTTAGACGTTTAATTAAGAATTAGAAGAAGGAATTAAAAATACATAATCATCTTTGTCTAAAACAAAGTTATCTTCAGGGTTGATTATTATCTCTCCTTTTCTTTCTATCCCTATAGGTAAATGGTTATACTTCCTAGCTAAAGTTATAAGCTCACCAAAAGTTTTTATATCCTTAAAACCTGAGACTTTAATTTTTATTAATCCTCGCTCATTATCCATAAATGAGTTTAAAAATGAAGCTAAACCGGGATTTAATATACTTGAGAATAATATCTTTCCCAAAATCTGTCCGTGAATTATTACCTCCTGAATATTAATTCTTTTTTTAAATATATCAGCATCTTCATCTAAAAGTATCTCAACGTATAGATTGGCTTTAGGATTTAAAGTTCTTATAAGCATTGACGCTAAAGCAGTTCTTGCATCAACATTCCTTTCAGATAAACCCTCTTCTCTCTCGGCAACTATAACAACATGTTCTGCCTTATCTATACCAACATCTAAAAGTATGTTCTCCTGTATAAAATCTCCCCTTTTATAAATAATACTCTTAGGAAGGTCTATACCCAACTGATTTTTATGCAAATTTGTTATTATTACCACAGGTTTCTCAGTATAAAGCTTTGTTTTTATTATCTGTTCTACAATTTCCTCTGCAGTCTCATTCCAACCACATATAATAATATGGTCTTCCAAATTAGGCATTTTTAAACTCCCTTCATTTAATGACATTAATCTACTGACTAAAGATGCAGAAAACAAACCAGTTAAAGCCGATACAAGAATAATACCTCCACCAATCATTATAGCAGTTATGAATTTAGCTTCCTTTGATATTGGATATAAATCTCCGTATCCTACAGTTGATATTGTTATCACACCCCAGTACAAAGCATCACCTATTGAATGGAATGGACTATTACCTTTGTTATATTCAACTATATAGACTATCATTGAAAAGCTAACAACCCATATAACAAGTGTCGCTAAGATAAAAAGAAATAAGAAAGTATGTTCTTTAAAAGCATAGAGTAAACTTTTTAAACCTGTTGAGTATCTAATTAATTTTAATAATCTTAGCGCTTGTAGTAAACGGAAGGCTCTTAAAGGTCTGATTATAGGTATTATTGCCAGTAGGTCAATTATGGCATATTTAGTTTTCATCCATTTTAATTTAGGTGTTATAGCATCTTTAAAAGCAATTAAAACCCTTTTTATGAATGGTAAATCACTGTTTTCTACAAAACTGTCTTCAAAATCATCTTTAAAATCTGATATAACCCAAAGTCTTAGAAGATATTCAACTGTAAAAAATATAAGAGTAAACTCTTCATAATCATCTAATATGTTTTTTAAATCGGGTGGTATTGATTTTATTCCTATAGAAAAATCAAGGAGTATTCCTATAGATGAAGTTAACACCAAAAAAATGGCTATTATATTGTAAATCTGATTATATGGACTGCTTTCGTTTTCCAGTATGTTATATAAAAGTATTTTGACTAATTTTAATTTACTTGAAACTTTATTTTTTCTATTCTTTTTAAGCAAATAGGAAATTCTTTCCAGTTTAAAAACCTAACGATAAAATTGGCATTAGTATTATAACTTAAAATAGATATTTACACAATGATTTCATTTCATATTTTTATTTTTATGTAAAAAATCAACTGGAGAATTTTAAAATGAGAGAATTAAAGAGAAAAATATCAAAGGAAGAAGCTTTAAAATATCATTCTGAAGGGAGAAATGGGAAAATTGAAGTAATACCAACTAAGCCTTTTAAAACATCCTATGACTTGAGTTTAGCATACACACCGGGGGTTGCATATCCATGTAAAGAGATAGAAAAAAATACAGATGAAGCCTACAGATACACGGCAAAATCAAACTTGGTGGCGGTAATATCAAATGGAACTGCAGTTTTAGGATTAGGTGATATAGGAGCTTTAGCAAGTAAACCTGTTATGGAAGGGAAAGGTATTCTATTTAAAAAATTTGCAGATATTGATGTGTTTGACATAGAGATAGATGAAAAGGATAAAGATAGATTTTGTGAAATAGTTAAAGCTATATCTCCCACATTTGGTGGAATTAATTTAGAGGATATAAAAGCTCCAGACTGTTTTTATATAGAAAAAAGATTATCTGAAGAGTTAAATATCCCTGTTTTTCACGATGACCAACACGGAACAGCAATAGTTATATCCTCTGCATTACTAAATGCTTTATACCTGTCCCATAAAAGACTTGAAGATGTAAAAATTATAATAAATGGTGCAGGTGCTTCTGCAATTGCAACGGGACGATTATTAAAAAAACTCGGTGCTAAAAATATTATTATGTGTGATAGTAAAGGTGTTGTAAGGAAAGACAGAAATGACTTAAATGAGTATAAGCGGGAATTCGCAGTAAACACAGATAAAAAATCTTTAAAAGATGTTTTAAAAGATGCAGATGTTTTTATAGGTCTTTCAAAGGGAAATATTTTAAACAAAGAAGATATAAAAAATATGGCTTCAAATCCTATAATATTTGCTTTAGCTAATCCTACACCTGAAATATTTCCAGAAGAGGTGGAGGAGATTAGAGATGATACTATAATTGCAACAGGTAGAAGTGATTATCCAAATCAAATAAACAATGTTTTAGTTTTCCCATTTATATTTAGGGGGGCTTTAGATGTTAGGGCTAGAAAAATAAACGACAGTATGAAAATCTCTATAATAAAGGAACTTTCTAAAATAGCCAGAGAACCTGTACCGTCACATATAAAAGATATTTACAATGAAGACTTATTCTTTAGTAAAAATTATTTAATCCCTAAACCTTTTGATGAAAGATTGTTAATTAGACTTTCTACTGCAGTAGCTAAATCTGCAATTTTATCTGGAGTTAGCCCTATAAAAATAGAAAACTTTAATGAAGAAAAATATAAAGAGTATTTAGAGGAAAAACATTTAAGGAGAATTGAAAACTTATACTGTTTTGAAAATTAAAAACAACAGGAGAGAAGCTTTTATTTATTTTGCTCCTTTGCAATTTTACCTTCTTCTTTTCTCTTTCTAAGCTCCCATTCCTTAATTTCTCTAATTTTAGCCGCTTTACCTTTTCTTTCTCTGAGATAGTAAAGTTTAGCTCTTCTAACTTTACCTCTTTTAACCACTTCAACTTTTTCTATTGATGGACATGCAAACGGAAATATCCTTTCTATACCTACTCCATAACTTTCTTTTCTAACAGTGAAAGTTTTACCTGTTCCACTTCCTCTTTTTCTTATAACAACGCCCTCAAAAACCTGAATTCTTTCTTTATTTCTTTCTTTAACTTTAACATAAACCTTTACAGTATCTCCTATATTAAAGTTAGGAATTTTTTCTTCAGAAGGCATATATCTTTTTTCCAATTCCTGTATTAATAAATGCATACTCATTCCTCCAAATTAGTTTTATTAAACAAAAGGAGTTTTTATTTTAACAAAATAATTAGTATTTTTAAAGAAGGACTTTAGATTATTGTTAATAATTATTCTTAATTGCTAATAATAACTATTAAGCTTTGCATTTTTAATAGAAATATATTTTCTGCGTAAGTTAGCTTATAACAAGCATTTCCGAGAATATAACAGAAAATATATTTGCATTACTGGAGGGTTAATGCAAAAAGGTTGCATTTGCAGATATTCTCTTGTATATTATTAACAGGCTACTTGGAAATAGAATAAGCTAAATAACCATTAT
>QNZF01000039.1 GCA_003978485.1 Persephonella sp. | reverse complement strand
AAAGATTTTCCTTTGTTTAATGATTTTATTAAAAACTCATTTTTAGAATTAATTACTAAACTAATCGGAATATCTCTGTTAGTCTGTTGAATTTTAACTAAAACTTGAGATAAGGATAAACCATATTTATTCAGCCTATCCCTATCAACAAGTATTAAAACACTCTTTTTATAACCACCAAAAACATCAACATTTGCAACATCAGGTAGTTTTAAAAGCTCATCCTTAATCTTATTCTCTACAAACTGTCTTAGGTCTGCTAAAGGAATATCATTATCTTTTGCAGATACTGATATGACTAAAACAGGTTGTGTTGCGTCTGTTATTTTATAAATCTGTGGTTCTTTAATATCTTTAGGTAATAAAGATTTAATTTTATTTATTTCATTTTGAACATCTGTTGCCGCTTCTCCTATATCCTTTCCGTAATCAAACTCTACAGATATAACTGCTACTTCATCTTTTATACGGGATGATACCTTCCTAACTTTGTCTAGAGTGTAAAGTTGCTTTTCAACTGGTATCGCCACATTTTCAGCTAAATCTTTCGCAGATGCTCCCCTTTCAACTATTACAACTGCTATCTGTGGTCTGTTGGCATCAGGAAATAGCTTTTGTTTTATATTAAACAGTCCAATTACTCCTAACAGCGTTAAAGATAGTATTAAAGAAAAAACAAAGTGCGGTCTCTTTAAAATAAAGTCTATAAAGTTTTTATTCATTTTTCCCTATCCCTTTTTGTTTCATATTGTTAATTACATCAAGGATTTTTCCTTCTAACAAAGTCTGAATGTTCCTGTAAATCATAATGGGCGTTTCTAACATCAGGAAAACTAGATATTATTACTTGGATACCTTGAATTCTGGCTATTTTTACCGCAGGTATTAAATCTGTATCTAAAGAGAATAATAAAATTCTATCCACAAGTTTTAAATAGCTTAAATGGGCTATATCTAAACCTATTAACATATCAACCTGTTTTTGTTGAAAAATTGGATTTTGATTTTGGTCATATCCCCTAAATTCAAGTTTACCTTTTCTTATAGATATATAATCTTTAACTCTTAAATTCTCTATAAATTTAATTGAGTTTCTATAAACCTTTTCATATTGAGATTTATCTTTTATAGAATATGTTTCTCCCTTCCATTCTGCACTTTCAACAGGTGGACTTAAATAAAAGAATATCCTATAAATTGCTTCATAATCTTTTACAAAAGATATTATGAATTTTAGGAGTTTATCTATATCGTTATAAGAAAAGTATTCCTTCCTTATTTTATATTTCTTTATAGCTTTATCTAGCGTTTTTCTTAGATTTTCCCAATCTATTAATACAGCGACCTTTTTGATATTTTTGGAGAGGGCTTCGGATTGGATAATCATTAGCTCAACCCTCCCCTTCGGATTGGGTACGAAGTCTCGGATTGCATATAACTTCCTCTCAAATAATGATATATTACATCTTTCATATATTCAATTATGTTATAAATCTGTTTTTTACTATATAAACCCATCAATTTTTCCTTAATAAAATTTTTCCATTTTTAGTTGTTATTAAAAGTCTTAATTTGTTTTCTTCAGCTACAGCCACAACTGTGTTTGTAGATAAATCTCCTTCAACAACTGCATAATCCTCATTTTTACCTAAAACCTTAACAGGAATTTTATTAATCTTTCCATTTTTTTCAGTTAGTAGATAAGTTCCGTCTGATAAATTCAAAATAGAGTTTGCAGGAACAACAAAGCCTTTAACTTCCTTTACAACATCAAGATTAACCAAAGAACCTGATTTTATATAGTCTGGAATAGTTTTAATTCTTACTTCAGCCACATTTAGATAATTTTTATCTGTCTGTGGATAAATCTTTACAACTTCAGACTGTAAAGTGTCCCCTTTACCAAATATTATATAAACCTTTGTTCCTTCCTTTATATCCAAATCCGACGGATAGGAAAATAAAATTTTATATTTGTCTCTTGATATTAATCTCATTATAGGCTTACCGACAGGTGCTAGATTACCTGTTTTTAAAAAGATTTTATCCACTTTAGCATCTATAGGAGCTTTTATACTTAAATAACTTAACTGATTTTCCTTTATGCTAATTTGATTTTCCTGTTGGGATATATTTTTCTTTATATTTTCAATATTCTTTAAAATATTTTCATAACTTGCCTTTGCCTTTCTATAGTTAGTCTCTGAAAGTTCTAACTTTTCCTTTGATATAGCTTTCTTTTCGTAAAGTTTTTTATCCCTTTCATAAATATTTTTTGCAGTTTGATAAGCGGTTTTTAAAGCCTCTTTCTGCGATTTTAAAGCTTCAAGCTGATTTTTTAAAATTTGTATATTTGCCTTTATATTTTTAATCTCCAAAACTACAGGTTGGTTGTCTAAAACTACCAATACCTGACCTTTGCTTACAAAATCTCCTTCTTTAACCTTTATTTCCCTTATATAAGCTGGTATTTTTGTGGATATATTGACTATATTGTTAGCTTCAAGCTTCCCTATAAAATGTCGTTTTTCCTCAATAATTCCTTCTCTAACTAAAACACCATTAACAACATAAATAGGTTTTATAGGAGTTGGTAGATTTTCAACTTCCGCTTTTCTCTTTTTTATTAGTAGGACGGCTCCTAAAATTAATATTAAAATTACTGGAATGATTAATATCTTTTTATTCATCTTTAAACTCCTCTAAAAGATATTTCAGATATGTTATCTGTATCTCCCTATCATAAATTGCAGTGTAGTAATCACTTTCTGCCCGGTATCTGTAAGCTTTAGCCTTTAGGTAATCGTATAAACTAGAAACACCTGCCATATACTTTGTTTTTTCTATCTCTTCAACTTCTTTTGCATACTTTAGTTTCTTTTCAGATGCTCTAACTTCCGCTTCAGCAGATTTAATATTATTTAATGCCTCTTTAATTTTACTTTTTATATCTAAAATAGTTTTTCTCTTTTCTTCCAAAACAACCTTTCTTTTTAAAACTGCCTTTAAATATTCTCTTTCCCTAACTCCAAAATCAAAAAGATTAAAATTAATTGAAAATCCAACCTGCCATAAATCTTTATATTCATCATTTCCCATATTTTTCTGGAAGGAAGCATTAAATAGAACCTGTGGATAGTATTCACTTTTAGCTATATCTATCTTTAACTTTCCTATTTTTTCCTTTAAATCTTCAGCTTTTATCCTGTCTAAATCGTTTATGTCTATATCGGAATAACTAAAATTTGATGGTTTTAAATCTTCCATATTTGATAGGTCTAAATTATCGTCTCCAACTATAGTTTTTATTGATGCTTTAAGACTGTCTATAGAGTTATTAATCTTCTCAATTTTGGCTTTTACACTTTCTAGCTCATACTTTACCTTTAGCAAATCAACTTCAGGTTTTTTCCCAAGTTTTACCATCTCATTAATATTGTGATACAAGGTAGTTAAAGATTTCTGATAGGCTAAAAGAGATTTTTTTAGTTTGTATAGAGATAAAGTCTTCAGATATAAAACAGTTAAATTATAAATAAGTTGATTTTTCGTAAGTTTATACCTAATGTTTATAAGTTTCTCATTTAACTCTTTTATCTCAACATTCCTTTCAAGCTTAAATCCTGTAAATATAGGTAAACTATATTTTGCTCCCAAATACCACTGATTCCTAGCTCCTACTATAGACCTTGGATTGATAGGTGGAGATATTGGATATAAAATCCTATCATCTTCAAATCTGTTAAATCTTGAAAATAACATAATCTTTCCTAATCTTTTCCTATTTGCTTTGCTTTTTTCTACCTCCGATATATTAATTTCTATTTGAGAGCTTTTTAAAGAAGGATTTTTTTCTTTTAGAGTTTCTATAAGTTGTTTTAGTGTAATAGCTTGTGATAGTTGTAGGTTAGTAAGAATTAACAAACTACTTAATAAAACTTTCCTTATAATCATTTATAACCTCCAATAAAAACAAAAGAAAAGAGGAAAATATACATTTCCACTAGAATAAAATAGCCTTATTAATAATTATATTTTATAACTCTTTTTTAATTTTAACTAATATCTTTTATTTTTTTGCCAATTTTTGTTCTCAAAATTATTTATTTTTCTTCTTTCTTTTAATCACATAATCAGGGATAATTTTTTGTTGATTTCTCTCTATAGCTAAAGCATTATCAGGAACATCTTTTGTTATAACGGAACCTGAACCTGTCATAGCATTCTCTCCGACTGTTATTGGAGCAACTAGCATTGTATCACTTCCTATAAATGCACCATCTTTTATAACCGTTTTATGTTTTTTTATACCATCATAATTGCAGGTTATACTACCTGCCCCAATATTAACATTATCCCCTATCTCAGCATCTCCTAAATAACTTAAATGTTTAGCAAATGTATTTTTACCTATCTGACTGTTTTTAACTTCAACAAAATTGCCTATCTGTGAATTTTCTCCTATAACTGCGTTATTTCTAATTCTAGCAAAAGGACCTATAACTGCATTATCTTCAATAACACTGTCTTCAATAACGCTGTTAGCCAATATCTTTACATTTTTACCTATAGATGAGTTTTTAATTATACAGTTAGGCTCAATAACTGTTCCTTCTCCTATTTTAGTTTCTCCCTTTAGGACAACATTTTGAAATATCTCAACATCTTTAGATAAATCTACATCAAACTCAATCCATACAGTCTCAGGCATGTGGATAGTTGCTCCACCATTTATAGCCCAAAAGCTTAAATATTTTTTTCTTAAAATATCCTCTGCTTGTGCTAATTCCCATCTATTGTTAACACCTAGAAACTGTATATAATCTGGATGTTCTAAAGCGTAAACATCTTTACCCATTCTGTTTAAAACATCTATAACATCAGTTAGATAAAACTCTTTCTGGTTATTGTTGTTAGATATTTTCTTTAGAGCTTCAGCCAAATATTTACCTACAAAAACGTAAACACCTACATTTACCTCTTTTATACCTTTTTCCTTTTCTGTAGCGTCCTTTTCCTCAACAATCTTTATTATCTTATGCTCTTTATCCTTTATAACCCTTCCATATCCAAAAGGATTTGGCATGTGTGTAGTTATAACTGCTCCTGCCACATTTTCGTTTTTATAACCTCTGAAATCGTTTAAATAAGCTCCTTCATATCTGATTAATGCTTCAACAAATTTAACTGCATTTTTTAAAGTCTCGCCCTCTATTAAAGGCATATCTCCATTTATTATTAACACTAAACCGTCAAAATCTTTAAAATACTTCTCGGCTCTTCTAACTGCGTCTCCAGTCCCTAACTGTTCATCTTGATAAACATACTTACAACCGTCACAATTTATATACTTAATAACCTCATCCTTTTTATGCCCTACTATATAGATAATCTCTGAAGGATTAGTCCACTTAACAGCAAGAGATATATAAAAAAGCATAGGTTTTCCCAACACTTCGTGTAAAACCTTAGGTTTATCAGATTTAAATCTTTTCCCTTTACCTGCCGCAAGAATTATCGCCTTTAATAACTCATTCTTCCCAGTCATTTTATTCTCCAAACAGTTTTTTTATATATCTTAATATTTTTAATTAAAATCTATCCTTTCAACTTTCAAAATTCCCTTAATACCTTTTAAACTTGATATTAATTTGTTTAATTGGTCAACATTCAAAACATCAACTTTTAAATCTATAATAGCAGTTTTTGCAGTAGTAGTTTTTGATTTTATTGCAGATATATTTATTTTAAGGTCAGCGGTTTTTGAGGAAATATTCGCCAATATTCCCGGTCTATCTTCAGCTATAATTCTTAATTTAACAGGAAACGTTCTAGATATATGACTAGACCATTTTGCAGGTAGAACCCTCTCCATTTCCTCTTTTAAAATCTGTTGAATATTTGGACAATCTCTTCTATGAATAGATATACCCTTTCCCCTTAACACAACTCCAACTATTTCTTCACCGGGTATAGGCATACAGCATTTTGATATTTTGGACATAATATTGGTTAATCCGTCAACTTCTATACATATGTTATTAATATCACACTTTTCAGATTTAGAGGATTGTGTAGTAGATTTTTTATCTTCATCAACAAGTGAAGAAATAACTTTTGTCGCTGACAGTTTACCAGCTCCAACAGATGCAACTAAATCTTCAAAATTTTTAAAACTAAATCTTTTAACTAATTTTTCTTTTTCCTCATCGGTTAAATCTTTAAATCTTTTGTCGATCTTTTTTAAAAATTTATCTAAAAGTTTTTTACCTAAATTATAATTAATCTCCCTTTCTTGTTTAGCTAAAAACTGTCTTATATTAGTTCTAGCTTTTGAAGTTTTTACAAAACGAAGCCAATCCTTTTTAGGATTAGGCTTTTTAGATGTTAAAATTTCTACAACATCACCTGTCTTAAGTTTAGTATCTAAAGGAACTAATCTACCGTTTACCTTTGCCCCTATAGTTCTATGTCCCACCTCTGTATGTATCCTATAAGCGAAATCAACTGGTGTTGCATCTAAAGGTAATGTAATAACATCTCCTTTTGGGGTTAAAATGTATATCTCATCTGGAGTAATCTCGCTCCCCAGATTTTTCTTTAAATCTCTTAAAGTCTCTGTATCCTCACTGTTTCTTATACTCTCCAAAACAGTCCATAACCAACGGAATATTTTTAAATCTTTCTGTGATAGATATTTACCACCTTTATATATGAAATGTGCCGCAATTCCCTTTTCCGCTATTTCGTGCATCTTTTTAGTTTTTATTTGAAACTCTACAATTTTTCCCTTATCAGTAATAACTGTTGTGTGTAAAGCTTTATAGTTATTAGCTTTAGGTTGTGATATATAGTCTTTAAGCCTTCCATCTATAGGTCTAAATAACTGGTGAATATATCCTAAGACTAAATAACACTTTCCTATATCATCATCTTCTATAATTATTCTTATCCCATAAATATCATAAACCTGTGGTAATGTTAGATTTTTCCTGTGTAATTTTTCAAATATACTGTAAAGATGTTTTATTCTATATTGTATTGTTGCTTTTATACCATTTTCTTTTAGAACTTTTTCAACTTTTTTTATAATCTCTTTTAAAAATTTTTCCTGTTCCTCTTTTGAATGGGATATATAATCTACAATCCTTTTGTATTCCTCTGGATATAAATATTTAAAGGCTAAATCTTCTAACTCACTTTTTATCCTCCAAAGGCCTATTCTAGATGCAATAGGCGCATAAATTTCTAGGGTCTCTTTTGCTATTCTTTTTTGTTTTTCTTTTCTCAACGCATCTAGAGTTCTCATATTATGTAATCTATCTGCAAGTTTGACTAAGATAACTCTAAAATCTTTACCCATAGCAACAAGCATTTTTCTAAAATTTTCTGCTTCAGCCTCCTCTTTAGAGTTAAACTCATGTTTTGATAGTTTTGTTAACCCATTAACTATAAAAGCAACTTCATCTCCAAATTTCTCTCTTATCTCCTCTAGGGATGTATTTGTATCTTCCACAACATCATGGAGTAAAGCAGATATTATACTTGCTTTGTCTAACTTTAAATCTGCTATAATCTTAGCAACTTCTATAGGATGTGTATAATATGGTTCACCTGATTTTCTAAACTGTCCTTTATGTTTTTCAATTATATAATCAATCGTTTTCTTTATATCTTCTATATCCTCTTTAGGTAAATAAGAAACCTTTTCTAAAAGAGATATTTTTAAATCTTCATTCTTAGTATCTAATTTTTCCATAATTAATAATCCTAGGAACAATTTAGTTAATTAAATAATATATTATTATTTATCAGTATATGCTTTACCTATTTTTACTAATAAAACAAATTCTTTTCCAATTTACACTCCCTATTGACAAAGGTTATATCTGTTTATATAATATTTAACGTTTTCGGAGCGTAGCTCAGGTGGCAGAGCACGTGCCTTGGGAGCACGGGGTCGCAGGTTCAAGTCCTGCCGCTCCGACTTTGGTTCGGGCCCGTAGCTCAGCTGGATAGAGCAACGGACTTCTAATCCGTAGGTCGCAGGTTCGAATCCTGCCGGGCCCACCATAACTCTAGAGTGCCGCGGGGTGGAGCAGCTTGGTAGCTCGCCGGGCTCATAACCCGGAGGTCGGGGGTTCAAATCCCCCCCCCGCAACCAAATTAACATTAAACCTTGTTATCTAACTTTTCAAGAAAAGGAAATTCTATTTATTCCCTTAATAATCTCTAAAGTAGATTTTATAATCCCTACAAACTCATATAAATTGTAGATTATATT
>QNZF01000056.1 GCA_003978485.1 Persephonella sp. | reverse complement strand
GTTTGCCCTAAAAATTCCATTAACTTGTCATAATCATATCTTCTCTCCTTTCCAATTCTGATAGGTTTTAGCTTTCCTTCTTTTTCCCATCTTCTTAATGTGCTAACAGATACTCCCAGTATTTGTGATGCTTCGCCAATTCTTAATAACTTCTTCATACTTATAATTATAGATAGGTATGATTAGAAAATCAAGGTGCTGTTATCAACCCTATTTAACCTTTAAATCGTGGATAACTTCCATTATTAGAGATGCCAATTTTATCGGATTATGCCTTGCTAAATTCCAACTTGTGTTAAGTAAATTTTTTGCATAAACTTTTACACCCATACGCACTAAATTTCCTATATCGGCAACGACAGGCTCAGAGTGTTCTTCCATATATTTTTCAATTATCTTGTTCTCAGGTATACCTGTGTTAACTATAACAGCATCTAAAAAAGGTCTTCCCACAACATCATAAAGAGCTTTTACATGGTCTGATGCTGTATAACCATCTGTTTCACCGTACTGTGTCATAACATTACATATATATATTTTATAAGCATTACTTTCTAAAATAGCATTTTTTATATCCCTAACTAAAAGATTAGGTATTATACTAGTATATAAACTTCCAGGTCCTAATATTATCAATTCAGCTTGTAAAATTTTTTGTATTGCTTCTTGAGGTGCTTTAACATCAGAAGGTTCTAACCATATTTTCTCTATTTTGGCTATAAGCTTTTTTCCATACTCTGTTATTTGTGTCTCACCTTTAATAACACTACCATCTGAAAATTTTGCCACGAGGTCAACAACCTCTATTGTAGATGGAACTATCTGACCTTTAATTTTTAAAATATCTGATACAGTTTCTATAGCTTCTAAAAAATTACCTGTGATTTTAGTTAAAACTGACAGAAATAAATTTCCAAAAGAATGACCTTTTAAACATTCACCTTCAGAGAAACGATATTTAAAAACCTCTGTAAGTATATCCTCGTCTTCTGCAAGTGCAGTTATACAGTTTCTAATATCTCCGGGTGCAGGAATATTTAACTCTTCCCTTATTCTTCCTGAACTGCCTCCATTGTCTGAAACGGTTACGATAGCTGTTAAATCTTTAAGTTCTTCAGGTACTAGATGTTTTATACCTTTTAAAAGATTTGATAATCCGGTTCCTCCCCCCATAGCAACAACTTTCATCTGAACACCCCTTCTTTAAGTTAATTATTCAAAAAATTCAATTAATTTTATAATTTAGGAAATTTTTTATATTTTTCTCATTTACTTCATTAATTAAACCTTTCTCAGTTATTATTGCAGTGATATTTTCTGCAGGTGTTATATCAAAACTGTAATTTATAGCCTTTGACTGTTCAGGAGCTATTTCACATCCACCACAGGTTTTTACTTCCCTTTCATCCCTTACTTCTATTGGAATATCTTTTCCTGTTGGAGTGGTTAAATCAAATGTGCTTGTTGGTGCAACAACATAAAAAGGTATGTTATGTTCTTTAGCTAAAACAGAAAGCGTGTATGTTCCTATCTTGTTGGCAACATCTCCATTTGCAACTATCCTGTCAGCACCTACTATGATTAAATCAACTTTGCCTTTAGATATTAAAAATCCTGCTGAATTGTCAGTTATTATGTAATGTGGAATTCCTTCCTCTTTTAATTCCCAAGCTGTTAACCTTGAACCTTGAAGGTAAGGTCTGGTCTCATCAACTAAAACAGTAATATCTTTACCATTTTCATAAGCACTTCTTATAACTCCTAATGCTGTCCCCCAGCCTGCTGTAGCCAGTGCACCTGTATTACAATGTGTTAAAACTGTTGCCTTTTCTGGAATTAAAACCTGACCATATCCACCCATCATTTTATTTGCGTGGTAATCTTCCAGCTCTATTCTATATGCCTCTTTAAAAAGTTCATTGACTATCTCTTCTTTTTCCTTGTTTTCTTTTAATAAATTCTCGAATTTATTCCACATTCTCTCCAATGCCCACTGTAAATTAACTGCCGTTGGTCGTGTATTTAGTAATGTTTCATAAATTTCTTTTCCATTTTCCATAACTTTTCCATTTTCTATACAATTTTTTATACCAACTGCAAATCCGTATGCTCCAACAATACCTATTAGCGGAGCTCCCCTAACTAACATATTCTTTATTGCTTTAGCCACATCAATATAATTTTCTAATTTAACCCATTCCAACTCATTTGGTAGTTTTAATTGATTTATTACATAAAGAGTATAATTTTCTAGTTTTAGCGGTTTTATATCTTTTAATTTTCTCAAACCTTTTCCTCTATTTTAAATTTTTGAAAAGAAATTATAACAAAATTAAAAGGAGAAATTACAGGAAAATTTTTGATTTTTAATACTGAAACAATAGTATAAAGAATTAAAAATCTTTAAAAGACGGTAAAACATAGAAGATTTGTTTCAGGAATTCAAATGCTAACACTTAAAAAAAACCTAAAATATCTCTAAAGGAAGTGGTTAATTCAGGTTTTCTGCCTTTCATGTGATGTATTTTATTTCAAATAGTTTTAAAAAACTTTGTAAAAGTCGTCTAATCGGCAGTATATTGTTATTACAGGTATTTGTATAACTCCAGTTTTTGATTATTATTTTAGTTTAACTGGAGTTTTTTTTGTTTCCAAACTAGTGTTAATAATATTAAAATTTAATAATTTTAAAAAGTCCCCTCCCTTTCGGAGGGGAAAATGGAGAGGGGAGGAGGTTTGGGGGAGAGAGACAGGAGATTTTTTATTTACTTTTTATTTCCTTTTTTGTTAATTAATATAACCAAAGAGAGACCAAATTATGTGAATTAATCGTAAATTTTTGTTAAAAATTGTTAAGCTGAGGGTAAGTTAGGATTAACTATAATATTATAATGAAAATATTAAAATTAGCAACAATCTTAGAATTATCCTAGAAAAAAAATATAAATAATTGTTAAAATGGTGAAAAAATAAATTTTCAAACTTACTATTAATATTCTATATTTTTTAAAACAAACTCTCCTATTGGATTTCTAAAATTTTCATCTGCTAAGTGGTAAGCAGTCCATAAGTGTAAACATTTTACTTTAAATGGTTTATTTCTAAAGTTTGAAATTCCACCTATTCCTATATCATCATTTAAAATAACTTTAGATAAAGGAAAATCTTTAAAGGAAGAAAAGTATTTATAAAATAACTCCTTTCTCTTTTCAACTTCCTTTTTATGTAAATTTACGAAAAAATTAAAAAGTTTTTCATCGTTAGTAATCATATCGCAAAATTTTGCTATATATCCTTTCTCCTCTAATCTACCTATTGCCTTTCTTAATCTTTTATCTAATATCCAATATCTAGTAGGTTGTGGAATATAAATTCCCTTTTTTAAAATAAAAATAGGGTCTTCAACAACCTTATAGATTTTTCCTTTATACTCTATTTCTAGCTCTTTGCTAGCAGGTATATTATTTATCTTCATAAACTATTTTCCCTTTGTAAAATGTGTATTTTACTTTACCTATTAACTTTCTATTTAAAAGAGGAGTGTTTTTACTTTTAGATTTAATACTTTCTTCATTAACTTCCCATTCTTCAGAAGGATTAAATATTGTTATTTCCGCCTCTTCACCTACACTAATTGATGGTGGTTTTAAACCTATTTTTTCTGCAGGTTTTGTTGATAAGACCTCTATTGCCCTTTTAATATCAAAATAATCTTTTCTTACTAACTCTAATGTTATAGGCAGTGCAAACTGTAATCCTATCATTCCTGGTGGACAGTGTTGATGTTCCAATAGCTTTTCATGGTGTGCGTGTGGTGCGTGGTCTGTAGCTATAAAATCAATTATTCCTGACGCCAAAGCCCATCTTAAAGCCTCTATATCCTCATGTGTCCTTAAAGGTGGTGATACCTTAGCATTACAAGAAAAATCTAACCATTCTTCATCTGTAAGGTATAAATGATGTGGAGTAACCTCCGCTGTAACATGTGCTCCTAAAGCCTTTGCCCAAACTATAGTTTCAACAGCCGTTTTTGTGGAAACGTGGCATATATGGACTGGCATACCTGTGTTTAAAGCTAAAATACAGTCTCTAGCTACCATTACGTCCTCTGCTTCAGGTGGTAAAGGTGGTAAACCTAAGCTTGCCGATATTTCACCTTCATTAGCCACACCATCCTTTGATAAATTTAAATCTTCACAATGGTCTGCCACAAATGAACCTAGAGAACCTGCATACTCCATTGCAACTCTCATTATGTGGGAATTTTCAACTGGAGAGCCGTCATCTGTAAAGTAAACCGCCCCTGCATCTTTAAGTAAAGCCATCTCAGTTAATTCTTTTCCCTTTCTTCCTTTAGTTATAGCAGCTGCCGGTAACACTCTACATAATCCAACTTCTTCTCCTTTCTCTATAACATATCTTATTAAAGATGGCTCATCTAAAGCCGGTTGTGTATTGGGCATACATACGACTGTTGTGTATCCACCTGCAACCGCCGCAAGTGAACCTGTGTATATATCCTCTTTATAAGTTTGCCCCGGGTCTCTAAAGTGGACGTGTATATCAACAAATGAAGGGGATACTATACAATCTGTTGCATCAATCAGTTTTGCTGAAGGAAAAGGTTTTATGTTTTCCTCTATTTTAGTTATCTTTCCATTTTCTATTAAAATATCTAACTTTTTCTTTGTGTTCGTCATAGGGTCTACCACAAAACCATTTTTTATTAAAACAATATCCAAACTAAACCTCCTTTCAGTAAAAATAAAAAGTCTAATACAATTCATTATAATTTGATTAAAACATAAGACAACGGTTTACTAAAACTTTACTATTTCGTAGTAAAATTATTCTAAATTTAGATTTGGGGGTTTTTATGGAATTAAAGATTAAAGGCAGAGAGTTAAAATTATTAATTACCGAAGATGAGATAAAAAAGAAAATTAGAGAACTTGCCGATAGTATAAAGAGAGAGTTTAAAGATGAAGATATACTTGCTGTTGGAATACTAAAAGGTTCTTTTATATTTTTTGCAGATTTAGTTAGGGAATTAGGGCAGAATGTAAAGGTAGATTTTATTATTGTTTCATCTTACTTTGACGGTATGGAAAGTAGTCAAAATATTATTTTTAAAAAAGATTTAAGTGTAGATATAAAAGATAAAACAGTTTTATTAGTAGATGATATTATTGACACAGGTAGAACTTTAAAGGAAGTTGTTAATATTTTAAAAGAAAGAAATCCAAAGAATATAAAAACTTGTGTATTATTGGACAAAAAGGAAAGAAGGGAAGTTGACTATAATGCTGATTTTGTAGGTTTTGAAATACCTGACAAATTTGTTGTTGGATACGGTTTAGACTGGGCAGAGGAGGGAAGGACATTAAAAAATATTTATTATGTTGTATAAATTTTAAATTAATAATAAATTATCGCAGGTGGTAAATATGCCATACAGACTCTATCAGGAAGAAAAACAGAAAGCCGTAAATGTTTTAAATGATATTAAAGTTAAACTGTATCAGAAAGGTTGGTTTCCTGCCACAAGTGGAAATTTAAGCTACAAGCTACATGAAAATCCTTTATATTTTGCGATAACAAGTAGTGGTAAGGATAAAGGCAGTGTAACACACGAAGATGTAATATTTGTCGATGAAAACGCAAAACCTATTGAAAAGACTAGGTTAAAGCCATCTGCCGAGACAAAAATACACTCCCAGATATACCAAAAAACAGATGCAGGTATGGTTATACATATACATACTGTAAACAATAACTTTATTTCAGAAGTATACTTTAAATATGGTTATGTTCCTATAAAAAATCTGGAAATGATAAAAGCATTAGATATATGGAAAGAAAATGCGTTTATAAAAATTCCAATTGTGGAAAATTGGTTTGATTTAGACAAACTGGCTTTAGAGTGTGGTAAATCTATAAATCCAGATGTTCCTGCAATACTTATAAGAAATCATGGTATATACAGTTGGGGTAGAAATGAGTTTGAGGCAAAGAGACATATAGAGGCTTTTGAGTTTATGTTTAGTTATATGAAAGACCTTATTTTATTTAAAAGAGAACTGTTATGGCTAGAAGATTAAAAAAATTAAATAAGAACAGTGATTTAAGACCAACATCAAGTAAAGTAAAACTTGCTTTATTTAACATTCTTTACGACATATATGATACGAGATTTTTAGACCTTTTCGCAGGAACTGGTGCCATAGGCTTTGAAGCATTAAAAAGAGGTGCAAAGGAAGTTGTTTTTGTTGAAAAGAATAGAAAAAGGGCATCAGATATAAAAAAAACAGTATCTAAACTTTTTTCTAACTTTAAAGTTTACTCTGAAGATAGTTTAAGATTTTTAAAAAATAATGAGGAGAAGTTTGATATTATCTTTGCAGACCCACCTTACAATTATAAAGATTACGATAAACTCATAGAATTATCCCTAAAAAATTTAGAAAACAACGGAATTTTTATTTTAGAGCATAGATTTGATAAAGATTTTAAAGGTGATAGAAAAGAGAGATATGGAGACACAGTTTTAACTTTTTTTTATAAATAATCAAATCCAATAAGGATTTAGCTTTCCCTTAAGCCAATCCCACAGAATTTTTTTCGCCGTTCTGTCTAAATCTATCTCTCCACCTGCCAATTTATAATTAAGTTTATCTCCTATATCGTTTAAAACCTGATAACTATCTTTATCTTTAGTATCTATGCCATAAGTTGTTTCTAAAACATCAGGTTTAACATTTAAAATTTTATCCAAAAATTTAATAGTTGCTTCAACTGGATACTCCAACTTTTCAGGTAAGTATGAACCTTTTAATATTAAATCTTCATCTGTTTCTAATGTTATTATTCCCGGAGTATCAATTAAAAAAACATTAGGATACATTTTTACTAGCTGTTTTCCCCTTGTCATACCCGGTTTAGGTGATACTGTAGATACCTTCCTTTTTTTTAAACTATTGATTAATGAAGACTTGCCAACATTTGGATAACCAACAATACCTATTTTAAATATCTTTCTTTCCTTTGAAAAATTTTTTAATAATCTGTTTAATTTTCTCTCACCAATTTTTTTACTTGCAGAGTATAAGATTGTAGGGAACTCTTTTGAAAGCTCTTTTTTAACTTTTTCTGCAAAATCCTTTGGTATTAAATCAACTTTATTAACTATAAAGTAAAGTTTTTTATTCTGCTTTTTTACAGTATCTTCAATAAATTTATTTCTAGTCTCAAAGGGTATCCTTCCATCTAGAACATTAAATATTATGTTGGCTTCAGAAAGTATCTGTTTAACAATACTTTTTTCTCTTAGCCACTCCCTAGCTTTAGTCATTGTAAAACCTATAAGTTATAAATATTTTGTGCTGTTATTATAAAATATAAATTATTTTAAAGCTTTGGCGGAGAAAGTTAATGAAAAATATAGCTAAATTTTTATTCATTGCTTACACACTGGCTATAATAATCCTTTCATTCCTACCATCAAATCCAACTGTGGCAGGAAGTGATAAATTAACCCATTACTTTGCTTATTTAGTATGGGCTGTTTTTTACAGGTATGCATTTAATGCAGGTTACTGGAATATATTCTTTGCATCTATCCTTTTAGGTGGGTTTGTAGAGATAGTCCAATACTTCCTACCCTACAGGTCAGGTGAGTATGGGGATTTAGTAGCTGATATTTTTGGTTCATTATCAGGTATGTTTTTATACTTTTTCAGTGAATATGGAATTAAAGTTAAAAAGTACGGAAGTAAAATTTAAATAGTTAGTATTAGCTAATTATATAGAAAATACATTAATATAAATTTAATTTTTAAATTTTAAGGGAGGATTTAAAAATGGATACAGCAACACTTTTTTTAGGGATAATAGCTTTATGTATGATGGTTATAGCGGGGGGAATGTTAGTTGTTTCAATCGTCGCATTACTTGCTTTAAAGCAGGTAATACAACTTTTAATCAAAGTTAATGCAGATTATAAAGCACTTTCTCCAAAGGTTTACAGAATTTTAGAAAATTTAGAGTATTCAACATCTGTATTTGGTTTACTTTCTTTAATAAGTGGAAGAAGAAAGAAATAGAGGGAGTAAAAAGAAATGAGAAAGTTTGTTTTAGTTTTTGTTAGTGGTGTTGTTGTTGGCACCATTTCAACTTTTATTTTAGAGAGAAAAAAGGAAAAAATTTTAAAAAAAATTAATAATCTTGAAGAAAGATTAAAGTTTTTAAACCTAAGAAGTAATCTTAAAGTTGAGATAAAAAACATTTTGGAGAAATTAAAAATCTCATTAAATAATGACAAAAATCTTACAGAAGTTGAAAGGGATATGATATTAAAAGAAGTTAAGAAAAAAATTAAAGAAATTGAGGAGTTCAACTTATGACAGATAAGATACAGCATTTGAAGAAAGCTCTAGAAAAAGACCCTAACAATCCTTTAGGTTTGTATGGTTTAGCAATGGAATACATAAAACTTGGTAATTATGAGGAAGCTTTAATTTATTTAGAAAAATATTTATCTACCAACGATGACCAAGGTTCAGGTTATAGGGCTTTGGCGCAGTGTTATAGGGAATTGGGAAGAATAGAGGATGCTATAAAAGCTTATGAGAAAGGTATTGAACAGGCAGATAAGTATAAACACGCTTCAATGAAAAGAGAGTTTAAACAGGAGATAGAGATACTTAAAAATCAGTTAAACAAAAATTGAAAGTCTTAATTTGCCGTTTTTCTTCACTTGGGGACGTTATACTTGCATCTTCTTTATTAAATCCACTTTATGAAAAAGGTATAACTGTAGATTTTTTGACCTTTAAACCATTTGGAGATTTATACAGAAAAGACTACCGCTTAAACAGAGTTATAGAAATTGATAAAAAAGATTTAAAGAGTTTAAAAGATATTAAAAATTTAACAAATAATTTAAAAAATAATAATTACGATTATTTCTTGGATATACACTCCAATTTAAGGACTATTTTATTATCCAAATTTTTAGGTGTTAAGACTTATCGGTATAAAAAGAATTCAATAAAAAGAAGATTATTTTTATACAAACCTTTTAGAAATGTTTTAAAAGATAATAAGTTTAATGTAGTTAAAGCATACCTAGAGATTTTAAAAAACTTAAATATTATAGACTTAGATAAATATAGACCAGAGCTTATACTTTTAGACGAAGATTTTAAAGGCTTAGATTTTTTAGATAAAAAAAATGTAGTTGTTCTGGGGACAGGAGCTAGATATAAAAATAAGATGTATCCTTACTTTTCAGATTTGGCAAGAATTTTAATAGATTTTAAATATACAGTTGTATTGTTAGGTTCTGAAGAAGATAAAAAATTGGATAAAAATATTTATCCCTCTGAAGTAATAGATTTAAGGGGAAAATTGTCTTTGAGACAGAGTTTAGCAGTTATTCAAAAAGCAACTGGAACAATTAGTAATGACAGTGCTATAGCCCATATGTCTAGAGCTGTAAAAACACCAGTTTTAATGATATATGGAGCTACACATCCATACTTTGGTTTTTATCCTTTTAAAGATGAGGGGGATTACATTATTAAAAATATTGAATGTCAACCTTGTGATTTACACGGTAAAAAGAGTTGTAAGTATGAAAAACAGATATGTTTAGAAATATCTCCAGAGAAAATTTTTCATAAATTCACAGATATGTTAGACAGGTTAAGCCATAAAAATATTACAAAATATAAAGAAAGATTAATGGTTAAATAAAGAAATTGTTTTTACAAAGCTGGACTAAATCTAAGATAAAATATACAATTCACAGATTAAAGAGATTTAAATTTATAATATTAAAAATTTTGAAAATAATTGGAGGATAAGATGTTTAAAGGTTCAATTGTAGCCCTTATAACACCTTTTAAAGATGGTGAGATAGATAGAAAATCGTTAAAAAGATTAATTGAGTTCCATATTGAGAACGGTACAGATGCAATACTGGTTGCAGGGACAACAGGAGAAAGTGCAACTTTAACCTTTTCAGAGCACGAAGATTTAATAAAAATGTCTATAGACATGGCAGAAGGTAGAATTCCGATTATTGCAGGGACAGGAGCAAATGCTACACATGAGGCGATAGAACTAACTAAATCTGCAGAAAAGTTTGGGGCGGCGGCATCTTTACAGATAGTTCCTTATTACAACAAACCTACACAGGAAGGAATATATCAACATTTTAAAGCTATAGCTGAAGAGACAAATATCCCGTTAATTCTATACAATATACCTTCTAGAACAGGTGTTGATATGCTACCAGAAACATTTGCCAGATTATATGGAGATTTTCCAAATATTATAGGAATAAAGGAAGCTACAGGAAAAGTATCAAGAGTATCTGATATGATTAACCTTACAAATGAAGAAGTTGTAATACTGTCAGGGGACGACGCATTAACACTACCTATGATGGCTGTAGGAGCAAAAGGAGTTATCTCTGTAGCAAATAACATAATACCTAAGGAAATATCACAAATGTGTAAGTATGCTTTAGAAGGAAAGTTTGATGAAGCATTAAAAATCCATAACAAATATTGGAAGTTATTTAAAACTCTATTTATTGAAACTAATCCAATACCAGTAAAAACTGCAAGCTATTTAATGGGATTAATTGATGAGTTAGAGCTAAGACTACCACTTTACTATATGAAGCCTGAAAATGAAGAAAAATTAAAAACAGTTTTAAAAGAGTATGAATTAATAAAATAATTAAAAATTTTGTTTCTATGGAGAAAAAAAGCTTTCTTAGATTTTTAGGTAAAAAGGAAAAAGATTTTCTATTTTTAGAGGGGGAGGAATTACACCATTCTAAAGTTAGAAGGGTAAAATTAGGAGAATTAATAGAAGTTAATACTTTAGATGGGAACATATATATAGGAAAAGTTATAGATATAAATAAAAAATATCTAAAAGCTGAATTAATAGAAAAGTTAGAAGTATATGAAAAAAATACACAGTTAGATTTATATTTAATTGTTCCAAATAAACTTTCAAAGATTGATGATTTAATAGAGCCTTTATCTGAGCTTGGGGTTGATAGATTAAATCTTGTAATAGGAAAGTTTACAGCTGTTAAGGAAAAAGATATTTTGAAAAAAATGGATAAATGGAGAAAAAAGGCTTTAAATTCGTTAAAACAGTGTAAAAGATTATATCCGTTGGAAATAAGTGGCATATCCAAACTGTCTGATATAGAGGCAAACTCTTCCTTTAATATACTTTTTTATGAAAAGGAGAAGGAAAAAAGCTTAAAAGATTTTATTGGTAAAACTTTTAAATCTATATCAATCGTTATAGGAAATGAGGCAGGATTTGATAAAGAAGAGGTTAATACACTAAAAGAAAAAGGTTTTATAACTTTAAGTTTAGCTAAAAATATCTTAAGAATGGAAACAGCTTTAATTACCGCCGTATCCCAATCTTTATTATTTTTAGAGGATTAAAAAGGGCTTGCCTTTTAACTGTTTTGATTTTAAATTTAAATACAACTTTTAATCTTTTAACTCTAGATTTAATTTTTTTATAACTAACTTTTAATCACTTAAGAATACTGTTTTTTCTCTAATCTAAATTATAATTCCTTTCAGAGCCAGACCTAAATTTAATAATAACAATAAAGGTAAGGAGTTTTGCTATGGCAAGTAAAGAGATTAAAGGAGTAATATCTCCAGAGGTTATTAATTTTTTAGTTTCATTAATGAAAGAGATTATAGGTGAAAACGCCATAAAGGTTATTATTGCAAACAGTAGAAAAAATGTATCAAAGGATTTGGAAGGTAGGGAAATATTATTTAGATTTGCAACAGAGCTACAAAAAACGTTAGGAAAAAATGGAGCTTTTGCCACTATGAGACAAGTTGGTAGAGACTTGGCTAAATATCTTATGAAGGAGTATAGCAGGGAAGAATGGGACGAAGTTTTAGCAAATGCATTAAACGATTTTGGATTTGCCAGAAAAATAGAAAAAAATAAAAATAGGGCATATATTTGTAATTGTGTCTTTTATGAGATATTAGAAAATAATAATTTAGGACCTATAGAACACGCAATATGTTGGGCAGGTTGGGGATTTATTGAAGGATTTATTAAAGAGATGGAAGGAGCAAAATGTATAAAATGGATTGAGAGAGATTATGAAAAGGAAATGTGTAGATTTGATTTTATAAAGGATGGGGAAATTTGTAATGGTAATTTTTAATAGTTCTACTTATAATTAAATTTTAGATTACAAAAAAGATTGAATAAAAGAGGTAAAAAAAATGGAAAAAGTTTTCCATCCTTACGATGTTAAACTTACAGGAGATAATGAGATAGTAGCTTTTTTTGACCCAGAAGATGATTTAAAAGAATTACTTAATTCAGGTAGTGAATGTTGGGAATTAGATATAAACATTCTATATGACAATGAAAAGAAAGAACCAGTTCTTCTAATAACCATACATAAGGATAAAAAAAGACTTGAAATAGGATTTCCTTATGGAGATGCTTGGGAAGCTCTACAAGATAGAGGATTGTTAACCATTGCACTGGTTCACCAATTAGATTTTGAGTATGCAGATTTTGAAGACAGTATAACATTAAGTTTAGAACTGGACGATTATTACAAAGGATTTATAGCTGGAGCTTCCCAAATGTGGGAAGAAATAACAGAGGAAGTTGAAGAATAAATGGAGGCTTCGAAGATTTTATGAAAGGAAAGTATATAGTCTTATCTTTAATCCTTTCAGCTTTATTTATTACTCCTTTTAACAAAGCCAAAGCTGAAAATAGTAGCAATATTCCAAAAGATTACATTTTAATAGACAAAATAATAGCTATTGTAAACGGGCGACCTGTTCTTGAGAGTGAATTAAAGCTATTCCAAGAGTTTTACGGAATAAAAGACAAGAAGAAAGCTTTAGATGAACTTATAAATCAGATTTTAATATCCCAAGCGGCAGAGAATATGGGATTAAAAGCGTCTCAAGAAGAGATTAATAAATATTTAATGGATTTGGCAAAGAAGAATAATTTAGACAGTATTACAGATTTAAAGAAGATTTTTGAAAACGAGGGAATAGCTTTTTCAGAGTTTAAAGACCTAGTTAGGAGACAGATACTTGTAGGAAAATTTACACATCAATATTTAAGAGAAAAGTTTTTAGAAGCTACGGAAGAAGGAAAAGTTGAAAAAATAGCAACTATAAGAGTTCTATATCTCTCTAAAGACAATCCAGATTTTGAAAAGAAGTATAAGGAAGTTAAATCTAAACTTTATAAAGTTCCATTCGTTAAATTAGTTGAGGAATACTGTGATAATTCATCTTTAAAGGAAAGTAAAGGTCTGATACGGAATGTTAAAGAAGGCTTTTTAAATGAAAAGATAGATAAAAAACTTTGGGATTATAAAAAGGGAGATATTTTTGAAGTTGAGACAAAAGATGAAGTTTACTTTATTAAAGTGTTATCTATGGAGAAAAAGTTAACCGATGAAATAGACAATAGAAAACTTGAAGAAAAAATAAAAAAAGAGATTGATTTGTTAATTCAAAAACTAAGGGAAAATTCAGTAATTAAATATTTAAATTAATCCTTTCTTTCTCCTTATTCTTAAAGATTTTAAAACTATCTTTTAAAAGTTGTTTTATACTTATATTACTTAAAAATTTTTTTTGTATTTTTGGAGGGTTTACCCGTTTGATACCTTACAGTTGGAAAGGGATTATAGAGGCATATAGAGAGTTTTTACCTGTTTCAGATAAAACTCCTATAGTAAGTTTGCATGAGGGAAACACACCTTTAATTGAGGCAAATAATTTATCTAAAGAAATAGCACCTGATAAATCTTTAAAAATATTTTTGAAATATGAAGGCTTAAATCCTACCGGTTCATTTAAAGACCGTGGCATGACAATGGCAATATCAAAGGCTAAAGAAAATGGAAAAACTGCGGTTATATGTGCTTCAACAGGGAATACATCTGCTTCTGCTGCTGCCTATGCCGCTAGAGCCGGTATGAAGGCTTACGTTCTACTCCCGAAAGGAGCAGTTGCTATAGGAAAGTTATCACAGGCGATAATATACGGGGCAAAAATAATAGCAATAAAGGGGAATTTTGATGATGCGTTGGGAATAGTTAGGGAAATAGGTAAAAGATTTCCAGTTGAAGTTGTAAACTCTGTAAATCCATACAGGATAGAAGGTCAGAAAACTGCATCCTTTGAGATTGTTGATGTTTTAGGTGATGCACCTGATTTTCATTTTATACCAGTTGGAAATGCTGGGAATATAACTGCTTATTGGAAAGGTTATAAAGAGTACCACAATCATGGAAAAAATAAAAAACTTCCTAGGATGATAGGGTGGCAGGCGGAAGGTTCTGCACCGATAGTTAAAGGTTTTCCTATAAAAAATCCACAAACTATAGCAACTGCGATAAGAATAGGAAATCCTTACAGCTGGCAACCTGCATTAAAAGCTTCTAAGGAAAGT
>QNZF01000051.1 GCA_003978485.1 Persephonella sp. | reverse complement strand
TGCGATGGATCGGCCTTGAACACCACCCGACGGGTAATGTCGCGTTCGGTAAATATCCCGACCGGTTTCATGTCGTCATCGACCACAACCACCGATGAGACTTTCGCCGCCACCATATTATCAACAACATCACCGACCTCGGTCATCCTGTGGCAACTGAGCGACGAAGGAAATCCGGCCTGATGGACTTTGCGACGAAATATTTCTGTACGTTCAGACAAACATTTTGTATAGATATTATGACATTAGAAAAATAAATACTTTCTATCCCACTACGTTCAGACAAACTCGAAACAAAAGTGTTACATATGAAATTAATGACTCCCTTTCTATCCCACTACGTTCAGACAAACCCGTTAAAAAATATTTATAAAAGAATAATGGTTATTTAGCTTATTCTATTTCCAAGTAGCCTGTTAATAATATACAAGAGAATATCTGCAAATGCAACCTTTTTGCATCAACCCTCTAGTAATGCAAATATATTTTCTGTTATATTCTCGGAAATGCTTGTTATAAGCCAACTTACGCAGAAAATATATTTCTATTAAAAATGCAAAACTTAATAGTTATTATTAGCAATTAAGAATAATTATTAATTATTATATAAAATTTAAAAGATTTGCTAAAAATTTTTGGTATAAAATATAAAAAACTCCAGAGATGAGAGGTTATTTTATGTTAATAAAATTTTTTATTAAACCTAGAAAAGGAGTTCTAGACCCACAAGGTAGAGCTGTTGCTGAAAATTTAAAGTCTTTAGGATTTCAAAACATAAAAGATGTTAAAGTTGGTAAATACATAGAAGTTTATGTAGAAGAAAACGATAAAGAAAAAGCTGTGGAGATAGCTAAAGAAATGGCTAAAAAATCGTTAGTTAATGAAATTATAGAAGATTACGAATTTGAAATAGTTGAATAGAGAGGTAGAAAATGCAGATTATATACACAGAAAAAGCACCAAAGCCTATTGGAGCTTACTCGCAAGCCATAAAGTATAACGGCTTACTTTTTATATCAGGTCAGATAGCTATTGACCCTAAAACTAACCAATTTGTAGGTGGAACAGTTGAAGAACAGACTAAATTAGTTATGGAAAATATAAAGGCAATTTTAGAAGAAGCAGGTTTGGATTTTGATTGTGTTATAAAGGCAACTATATATATGAAAAATATTAACGATTTTCCAAAGGTTAATGAAGTCTATGAAAGTTATTTTAAAAGACATAAACCAGCAAGAGCTACAGTTGAAGTTAGTAATCTTCCTAAAAATGCACTTGTAGAGATAGAGGTAATAGCGGGGGAGAAATTATTTTAAGGGTAGGTTGGATAAATTTTGTAAATACTTTGCCCTTTGATTTTGAGCTTTTTGAAAAAAAAGAAAATATAAAAAAGATTTACGGTTCACCTGCAAAGATTAACAGATTACTTTACAGCTCAAAAGTAGATATTGGATTAATATCCTCTGCAGAGTATATTCAAAACTTTAATAAATATCTAATATTACCTGATTTATCAATAAGCTCATTTAAAAAAGTTCATTCAGTTGTAATTTTGTCCAATAAACCTTTAAATGATGTAGATATTATATATCTGACTAAAAAATCTAAAACATCACGGCTTTTGACTAAGATTTTAATAAAAGAATTTTTAAAAAAAGACGTTATTTATAAAAATTTGGAAAATTATTCAGATTTGGAAAAGAAAACAGTTTTACTAATTGGAGATAATGCTATTAGATTTAGTTTAGATAAAAAATTCAAGTATATATATGATTTATCAGAATTATGGTATAGAGAAACAGGATTACCTTTTGTTTTTGCACTTTGGTGTGTTAACGCTGATTTTTACAATAAAAATAGATATGAGGTTAAACAGTTTTTCAATCTTTTAAAATTAACAAAGGAAAAATTTTTCAATCAGATAGATGAATTAATAAAACCTTTTAATAATATTCCTAAGGACTATATAAAATTTTATCTTCAAAGTTTAGATTACGGTTTAGATGAAAAACATTTAGAAAGCTTAAAACTTTTTAACGAGTATTTGATTAAACATTCTTTAGTAAAAGAAAAGGCAGATTTCAAATTTATAAAATGATTTTAATAACAAATTTTTAACATTTATCAATTAAAATAGAAAAAAATTAAACTAAAGGAGTTTGGTTAATGTCTATAGATAGAGAAAAATTAAAAAAGTCTATAAGGTTGTTTTTAGAAGCCATAGGAGAAAATCCCGACAGGGAAGGTTTGAAGGATACACCAGATAGAATTGTTAGACTTTGGGAAGAGTTTAAAAGTTATGAAAATTTTAATATGACTGTTTTTGAAGATATAGGAGAATACGATGAGATGGTTATAGTCAAAGATATACAATTCTATTCGCTTTGTGAACATCATCTATTACCTTTCTTTGGTAAAGCACATATAGCATATATTCCAGATAAAAAAGTTTGTGGATTGTCAAAGTTAGTTAGAATTGTAAACAAGTTTTCTTATAGACCACAAGTTCAGGAGAGATTAACTGCAGAAATAGCAGAATTTTTGGAAAAGGAGCTGAAACCTAAAGGTGTTGCCGTTGTATTAGAGGCTGAACATCTCTGCTTATCTATGAGAGGAGTTAAAAATCCATCTTCCTATACTATAACTAGTAAGCTAACTGGTTTGTTTAAAGAGAATGAAAAAACTAGAAAAGAGTTTTTACAACTTATAAATAGAGATAGAATTATTTAAAAAGATAATGTTAAATAATTACTACAATAATATACTTTATGGAGGATTTTTAAATGTCTGTAATTAAAGGTAGAGTTTGGAAGTTTGGAAATGATATAAACACAGATGAGATTATACCTGCAAGATATTTAATAACAACTGACCCAAAAAAATTGGCAGAGCACGTTATGGAAGACGCAGACCCAGAATTTCCTAAAAAAGTCAAAGAAGGGGATATTATAGTTGCAGGAAAAAACTTTGGATGTGGTTCTTCTAGAGAACACGCACCTTTAGCCATAAAAGGGGCTAATATAGGGGCAATTATTGCAGAAAGTTTTGCAAGGATTTTTTATAGAAATGCTATCAACCTAGGATTAACAATTATAGAAAGTCCTGAAGCGTCAAGGGAAATAGAAAACGGGGATATTGTGGAGATAGATTTAGATAAAGGCATTATAAAAAATTTAACTAAAGGTAAAGAATACAAATTTAGACCATTACCTGAAGACTTAAAAAAGATTTTTGAAGCAGGCGGATTAATGGAGTATGCGAAGGATAGGTTAACAAAGTAGTAAGTTAATTTTATATTTTAAGAATGGGGATATTAAACTCTAAGGAGATAAAAATGCCCTTTAAAAAAATACTTGTTTGTATTGATTTCTCAAATATTACGGAGAGCGTTGTTAATTCGTCTCTCTTTTTGAGTAAAACTTTTAACTGTGAAGTATGTTTATTCCATGTTATAGAACCACCAATAATAGCAATTTATGAAGACCCATTCCTAAGCCTTGATAATCAAGAGGTTGTTTTAGAGTTAGAGGAGATTTTAATAGAAAAATTTAAAGCTGAGCTTGAAAAGTTTAAAGAAAGATTTGATAATGTGGGAGTTAAAGCTAACGTAGACGTTGAAGTGGGGAATATAGTTGATACTATTTTAGATTATGCAGAAGCTAACAATTACGACTTAATTATGTTAGGTAGTCATAGCGAAGGTTTATTTGAAAAATTAATCCTTGGAAGTATAACAGAGAGAATACTAAATAAAACTAAAATATCAACATTGGTCGTTAAGGGAGAGGCTATCAATAAGATAGAAAAACTATTATGTGGTTATGACTTTTTACCTAACTCTAAGTTGGCTTTAGAAACTGCAGTAAAGATTGCAAAAATAACGGATGCAGAACTAGAAGTATTACATGCTGAGTATGAAACTTGGTTAACTCATTTAGCAGGTATTTATGAAGAAGTTTATAAGAAAAAGATAAAACTTTTAAATGATTTGGAGAAAGAGATAAAAGAGAAGGAAGGTATTAAAATCCAAGCTAAAATAGAAAAAGGAAAACCTGAAAAGGTTATTATTAAAGAAATTGAGGAGTTTAATCCAGATATAACAGTTTTAGGAAAGAGAGAAAGAAAAGAGCTTAAAAGACTGTTAATTGGAACAGTAGCTTTAAAAGTTGTAAAAAACTCTCCAAAATCAGTGTTAATAGTTAAAAGGGGAGAAAATTGAAAAAGCTAACAGTTTTAATAATAACAGTTTTTACTTTTTACTCTTTTTCTTCTAATGCAAAGGAAATTAAAAATTTTACTTCATATTTGGATAAAATAATTAAACAGTTATCTAGACAGGTATATCTGTCTGAACTTTACGCTAATTTTATACAATGTACCTATCTAAACGATATAGGTTATATTGAAGATGCTCTAAAATATTGTGAAAAAGCGGTAAAAAAGGCAAAAAAAGAAGGTATATATCCTTTAGAGCTTTTTACTGAATACTCAAATCTACTTTATACGTTCAACGAAACGAAGAAATTAGATAAAGAAATAGCAGTATTTTTGAAAATAAACAAAGATTTATCCGAGAAAGAATATAGGTCTTTAATAAATCTACTTAGTTTATACATATCAGAGAAAAAATTAGACAGAATAATTGATTTAGCTTTAAAAAGGTATCCAAAGAGTAAGTTTTTACTGTTAAAAAAGGCTGAAACATGTATAAATAAAGGACAAAATGAGTGTGCAGAGAAGTATTACAAACTTTACATCAAATATTACCCTAAAGATGCTACAGGTTATTACTATTTAGGAAAGTTCTATAGGAATATAGAAAAATATAAATTGGCAGAAAAATATTTATTAAAAGCATTGGAGTTAAATCCTAAGTATGACCCTGCTTTATACAGCATTCTATCTATGTATTTAGAAAATGAAGAGTACAAAAAGATAGAAAAATTACTTTTAAGCTATCTAAGGAGAGAACCTAATAATATTAGATATTTGGAAGAGCTTTTTAATGTTTATATGACAACAAAACAGGATAAAAAGGCAAAGGAAATAATAGACAGATTGGTAAAATTAAGACCTAACGAAGAAAAGTATTTTATTAGCAGATATTACATATATTTAAAACTAAATAAAGGTAAAGAAATATTAAGAGAGTTAAAACAGAAGATAAAAGAAAATCCTAAAAATGTTGATTTGTTGTTAATTCTCGGTTTGATTTATGAGCAAAACAAAGAATATGACAAAGCTATAAAGGTCTATAAAAAAATTTTATCGTTAGATAAAACTTATAAAGATGCGTATGATAGACTTGCACAAATATACTATGAAAAGAAAGATTACGAAAAAGCTGAAAAGATTTTAAAAGATTTTTTAAAAAATTATCCTTATCTATCTGCAGTGGAAAAAAGTAAGTATTATATATACTTAGCCGATATATTAAGAAATGAAGGAAAGTTAGAAGAAGGTTTAAAATATCTAAAAAAAGCCCTCAAACTACAACCTGATAACCCAGATATAAACTTTTATATAGCTGTTTATTACGACGAGTTAGGTAATTGGAAAAAGGCAAAAGAGTATTTAGAAAAGACTATAAAATTAAATCCTAATCATACCGATGCATTAAATTACCTTGGATACTCACTATTACTAAGAAATGAAAGTATAGATAGAGCTTTAAAATTAATAAAAAGGGCAGTTTACCTGAACAGTAAAAATTATTCATATATAGATAGTTTAGGATGGGCTTACTACAAAAAGGGAATGTATAAGAAGGCTTTAGAGTATCTTCTTAAAGCTTACAAGGGAATAGGTGATGACCCTGTAATGTTATACCACTTGGGAGCAGTTTACGAAAAACTTGGGGATAAATATAGAGCTTTTAATTATTATCTTCAGGCTTTGATAAAACTAAATAAGATGAAAAAAGAGCCTGAAAAAGGTTTAAGGGAAAAAATTATAATGGGATTGGAGAGATTAAAGAGAGAATTAGATAAATCCTTTTAATCTTCTCCACTTATTATTTTCAATAGATTAAATTTTGTCCATAGTTAAATCCCAATATAGCCTAGCTTAGCTCTTTAATATAACTAATAATCAGTAAAACTTTCAATACATTTTCAAATTTGCACAGATTTTAAATTTTCCATATAATCATAGCAAAATACCAGAGAATAAAGTTTTGAGGAGGTTTTTATCATGAAGTATAGAACATATACTGTAAAAACATTTAGACAAATTCCACAGGTTCAAAAACATCTTACGGAAGAACAAAAGTTTGATATAGAAGTTGTAGCACAGGTATTTCCGTTCAAAGTTAATAACTATGTTATAGACAAATTGATAAATTGGGAAGACCCTTTAAATGACCCGATATTTAGACTTACATTTCCACAGAAGGAGATGTTAAAACCTGAGCATTACGAAAAGATAGCTAAACTTTTAAAGGAAAATGCTCCGCAGGAAGTTATAAGGGAAGAGGCAAATAAAATAAGAATGGAGTTAAATCCACATCCAGCAGGACAGAAGTATAACGTTCCTGAGATAGAAGGAATGAAATTACCGGGAGCACAACATAAGTATAAAGAAACAATTTTATTTTTTCCAAAACAGGGACAAACTTGCCACGCTTACTGTTCATTTTGCTTCAGATGGCCTCAATTCGTAGGAATGGAAGATTTAAAATTTGCTATGAAAGAGATTGATATTTTAATTAAATATATAAAAGCCCATCCAGAGATTACAGATTTACTGTTTACAGGTGGAGACCCTATGATAATGAAAACAAAAATATTTAAACAGTATATAGACGCTATTCTTGAGGCGGATATTCCACACTTAAGAACAATAAGAATAGGTTCAAAGGCGTTAGCTTTTTGGCCTTACAGATTTACAGAGGACGACGACGCCCAAGAGATGTTAGATTTATTCAAAAAAATTGTTGATAAAGGATACCATTTAGCATTTATGGCACACTTTAACCACTATAAAGAGTTAGAAACGGAGGAAGTTAAAGAGGCGGTAAATAAAATACTGGAAACTGGAGCGGTCATAAGAACACAATCACCAATTTTAAGACATATAAATGATAGTGCGGAAGTTTGGGCTAAAATGTGGCAGAAACAGGTTGAGATGAGAATGATACCTTACTATATGTTTATGGCAAGAGATACAGGAGCACAACATTACTTTGGAGTTCCGTTGGTCAGAGCTTGGGAGATATTTAGAGACGCTTACAGAAATGTTAGTGGTTTGGCAAGAACAGTTAAGGGACCTTCAATGTCTGCTACACCCGGTAAAATAAGAATGTTAGGTGTTGCAGAGATAAATGGTGAAAAAGTTATGGTTCTTGATTTCTTACAAGGAAGGAATGATGAATGGGTAGGTAAACCTTTCTTTGCAAAGTATAACCCAGAGGCTATGTGGATAGATGAGCTTGAACCTGCATTTAGCGATGAGTTTTTCTACGAAAAAGAGCTTGAGGAAATGTTAGCACAAAAGGTTTAATATAAACCTTTTTTATGGTTTTTTTATCTTTTAAACTTAGATTTAGATAAATCTTAATTACTTTTTATAAGGGGGGGTTAATAAAAAAATTGGATGAAAGTTTGAGGAAAGAATTAGAGGAAAGATTTAACAGATTTTATGATGAAAATATAGAAAAAGTTATTCAAGATAATATTGATAAAAATAAAATTGAGGACAAAACACAGATAACCTTAAACCGTCAAGAGTTATACGAAGACTGGTTTGAACATATAGAGAGTGCAACCCTTCCAAATTTAGAAAAGGTAGAGGAAAACTTTTACGATGATGGTATCCATGTAAAGTTAATTTACTCTCTAGAAGGAAAAAAGGCTAAACATATCCGTAAGATAAAGATTAAAAGTAATGGTAAAGTTGAGGTAAACAACTTTCTATTTGTTAATAAGAAGATAGATAATAAACCTTTTGAAATCAAGGTTGAGTACGACATTTACGGAAATCTAACTTTATACTTTGTTGAGAAAAAATAAATCATTAAGATTAAGATATTGTTAGTTAAAAATTTTAATATCGGTTAAAAGTATGGAAAAGGATTTTGGCGGTTTTAAAGGAATATTAATAATAGGATTAGGTCTTATAGGTGGCTCTTTAGCTTTAAATCTTAAGAAGGAAGGTTATTCAGGAAAAATTTACGGAATAGATTTAAACAGAAACAGGATAGATTATGCCTTGAAAAATGGAATTATAGATTATGGTTATACAGAGTTTAAAAATATACCCTGGGATGATATTGATTTGGTTATAATAGCTTCTCCATTAAAAACATTTAGCAAGATTGGAAAAGAGATAAAAAAATATATAAAGGAAGGAACAGTAATAACAGATGTTGGAAGTGTTAAAGGTGATTTAGTGAAAGATTTGGAAGAGATTTTTAAACCTTTTAAATTTATAGGTGGTCATCCAATTGCAGGAACTGAAAAGGAAGGGGTAGAGAACTCTGTTAAAGGATTATTCAAAAACAAAAAGTTTATCCTATCCACAAACTACAATTTGGAAGATAAAGATGTAAAAAGGGTTGTGAAGTTATGGGAAGATTTAGGGTCTAAAATAGAGTTTATCAATCCTAAAGAGCACGATTTTATATTTGCTTCAGTATCACATCTACCCCATGCCGTTGCTTTTGCAATGGTTAATACTATAGCCAATCTATCAGAAAAGTTTGATTTAGACCTGTTCTCATATTCTGGGGCAGGTTTTAAAGATTTTACAAGGATTGCAGGTAGTTCACCGGAGATTTGGAAGGATATATTTTTGGAAAATAAGGACAATATGGTTTATACAATAGAAATGTATGAAAAAGTTTTAAAGGAGCTGAAAGATTTAATTATTAATGAAGATGAGGAAGGATTAAAAAAATACATATCTAAAAGCCGAGAAAAAAGGATTGATTTAGATGGCTAGAAAAGATTGTCCAAAATGTAAAGGTTTAGGATGGATTTCCTTAGGTAACAGTGTCGTTAAGTGTGAGTGTGTCTACTCAGAATTGAATAATATGCTTTATATAAGAATG
>QNZF01000052.1 GCA_003978485.1 Persephonella sp. | reverse complement strand
CCCATTCCAATTTGTTGAGACCCTTGTCCAGGGAAAACAAAAGCTAATTTGGACATAAATAATCTCCTTAACTAAAATTTTTAAACTTAATTATATAAAAAATTTTCTTCAAATTTATTGTATAAGTTTAGAAAGATGATGAGTACTTAATTACAGCTTTGACATACCAATTTATCTAATTTAAATTATTTTCAACAAATTCAAAACTAAAACTGTTTAGAGGGATAATTATGAGTTTAAAAATTTACAATACATTAACAGGTAAAAAAGAAGAGTTTGTCCCTTTAAAGCCGGGAGAAGTAAAAATATATACCTGTGGAGTAACAGTTTACGACTACAATCACGTAGGACACGGAAGAAGTTTAATTGTTTTTGATATGATTAGGCGATATTTAAGGTATTTAGGCTATAACGTAAAGTTTGTTAGAAATTTCACAGATGTTGATGACAAAATTATAAACAGGGCAAATAGGGAATGTGTACCGTTTACTGTTATAGCAGATAAGTATATTAAGGAATATTTTGAAGATGCTGAAAACTTTAGAATTGAACCTGCAGACGTTGAACCTAGAGTAACAACTCATATTCCAGATATTATAGATTTTATCCAAAAACTTATAGATAAAGGCTATGCTTACGAAGTTGACGGAGATGTATATTTTTCCGTTAGAAAGTTTAAAGAGTATGGTAAGTTATCAAAAAGAAGTGTTGATGAGTTAATAGCAGGTGCTAGAGTTGAAGCTTCAGATAAAAAGAGAGACCCTTTAGATTTTGCCCTATGGAAAAGGTCTAAAGCTGGAGAGCCTTCTTGGGATAGTCCGTGGGGTAAAGGTCGTCCCGGTTGGCATACAGAATGTTGTGCAATGATTTTTAAACATTTAGGAGAAACTATAGATATTCACGGTGGAGGATTAGATTTAACCTTTCCACACCATGAAAATGAGTTGGCTCAGGCGGAAGCTCTAACAGATAAACCTTTTGCTAGATACTGGGTACATAACGGTCTGGTTACAGTTAACGGACAAAAAATGTCTAAGTCTTTAGGTAATTATATTACTTTAAAAGAGATATATTCTAAGTACGAACCTGATATTTTAAGATTGTTAGTCTTATCAGTCCATTACAGAAGTCCTTTAGACTTTAGCTGGGAAAAGATGGAAGATACTAAAAAGGCTTACGATAAGCTAAAATCTGCTATTGATGATGTCAATATTCTGGAAAAATTACCTGAAAATCCAAATTTTGAGGGGCATCTTTATGACGATATAGCTAAAGCAGAACAGGGTTTTTATGAAGCTATGAGCGATGATTTTAACTCACCAGAGGCTTTGGCATCAATATTTAAGCTTGTTAGAGAAATGAATATACTGAAAAACAGAGCTGTTAAAGAAGGAGGAATATCTAAAAAGGCTTTACAATCTTACAGGGAAGCGTCAGAGATAATCTATAAAATATTGAGGGATATTTTCGGTTTATTTGACAGTTTACAACCTTGTGTTGAAACGGAAGAAATAAAAGCTAAAAAAGAAAGTGAAGTAAAGATTGATGAGAATTTAATAGAGACTTTAATAGAAGTCAGGAATAAGGCTAGGAAGAGTAAAAAATACGATATTGCCGATTATATAAGGGATAAACTGAAAGATTTAGGTATAGTTATAGAAGACACTCCAGTTGGTACAAAATGGAAAAAGATATAAGGAAAAAACCCAAGTTTGGGTTATTTTTATTCTACTTTTATAGATATTTCTTTTTCTGCTGTCGCTTTAGGTATTTCTAATCTTAAAATACCATTTTCAATTTTAGCTTTAGCCTCTTCAGGTTTAACTTCAACCATTAGAGGTATAACCCTTTCAAACTTACCATAAAATCTTTCCGCTTTAAAGAAGTTCTTATCCTGTTTTTCTTCTTCTCTCTTAATCTCACCTTTGATAATAACATTGTTATCTTTTACTTTTACTTCAATATCTTCTTTTTTAACTCCCGGTATTTCCGCTTCCACTATTACTTTATCTTCAGTCTCATATACATCAACTCTTGGTATAATTGGTGCTATTGCCACACCTTCAACCTTTTGTGCAGGAACAAACTCATTAAATAGTTTATTTAATTCCTGTTCTATTCTTGCCAATTCTCTAAATGGATTCCATACAAAAGATGCTGGTAATTGTCTTCTTTCCATTTTTTATAACCTCCCCTTTAAAATTTTCTCTAATAATAATTATAGATAAATTTTTAGATTTGTCAATACTTTTCTAAGTTAATTTGATTAATATACTTTAAATAATTTTAGCATATTTATATAAGATTATTAATCATACATCATTAAAGAGAATTAAGTTTAAAATTAAGAAAAATCAAAGGAAAGATTGAAAGGCAATGGATAAAAAATTCTCTTTAATGTTATTAATTCTTCTTTTTACAGTAAAGTTATCTTCAGCCTGTAATGGAGACTGTATGATGTGCCATACTAATATACCGAAGGATACCAACCATGATCCGATACAAAGCTGTATTAAGTGTCATAAAAATCATAAGTTAGATGCGGTTAATCAATGTGGAGCTGACTGTTTTGATTGCCACTCTTACGACAAAGTTATGAAAAAAAGAAAAGAACATAAAGTTATAGAAAGGTGTTCCCTCTGTCATATAAATTTAAGGGGAAAATCATTAGAAGGTTTACCTTTCATAATGGATAATAATTTTAAAAATTTTTTCAAAACTAAATAAAAAGGAGTTTAAAAATGCTTAAATTTAGAGAAGCTTTAGAGATTATACTTAAACATACCAATATCTTAGGTAAGGAAAAGGTTTTTATAACAGACGCTTTAAATAAGGTTTTAGCTGAAGATATACTGGCAGACAGAGATAATCCACCTGCGGACAATAGTGGAATGGACGGGTTTGCCGTCAGATATGAGGATATAAAAGGAGCATCGGAAGATAATCCAAAAGTTTTAAAAATCGTTGGTGAGGCTAAAGCAGGTGGTGATAGTGTAAAGATTGGTAAAGGGGAGGCTTGTTATATATATACAGGTGGATTAATTCCTGAAGGTGCAGATACAGTTGTTCAGAAGGAGTTAACTAAGGTTGAAGGAGATAAAGTTTACATATATAAAGAATTGAAAAAAGGGGCAAATGTAAGAAGACAGGGAGAAGATTACAAAAAGGGAGAAGTTTTAATAAAAAAAGGAAAAAAAATCAGACCTGCTGAGATGGGAGTTTTAGCCTCTGTCAATAAAGCTAGCGTTTATGTTTACCAATCTCCTAAGGTTTGCATACTTACCACAGGTGATGAGATTGTTGATGTTGGAGAGAGTATAACTTCTCCATCACAGGTAAGGACTTCCAATACATACTCTATATACGGTCAGGTTTTGGAAGCTGGGGGAATACCTATTATAGGTGGTTTTGTAAAGGATAATCCTAAGGATATAGAAGAGAAACTGTTAAATGCTAGAAACAGTGATATTCTTATAACAAGTGGTGGTGTTTCTATGGGTAAGTATGACTTAGTGAGGGATTTTGTCCAAAAAGTTTTAGATGTTGAAATTGTTTTTTGGAAAGTGGCTCAAAAACCGGGTAAGCCTGTAGTTTTCGGTGTTTGGGGAGAGAATAAAGAAAAACTATTCTTTGGTCTTCCGGGAAATCCTGTTGCGTCTATGGTTGTTTTTGAAAATTTTGTTAAACCTGTAATAAGAAAGATGAGAGGAGAAGAAAAAGTATTTAATCCTATTATTAAAGCTAAGTTAAAAACCAATTATAAAAGAAAGAAAGCTGAAAGATTGGAGTTTGTAAGGGTTTACGTTGAATACAAGGATGGTGAGTTTTTGGCAACTCCTTTTGGAAAACAAGGTTCAAATATATTGACAGGAATGGTTTACGCCAATGGGTTAGCTTTAATAGAAGTTGGAGAGTATGAAAAAAAAGAAGGAGACGAGGTAGAGGTTATTATTTTTGATAAAGATTTTTTAGATAGAACAGATTTTTCTTAAATAGTTTTTAATTTTTTCAACGCCTCCTCTATTCTTTTCATACCTTCTTTTAAATTTTCCATAGATGTTGCGTAGGACAGTCTTATATAACCTTCCTTTCCAAAGGCAGAACCGGGAACAACTGCAACTTTACCCTCTTCTAATAGGTAGGTTGTTAAATCTATATCATTCTTAATTCTTTCTCCATCTATAAAGTTTGATAGGTTAGGGAATATGTAGAATGCTCCTTCAGGTTTTGTTGATTTTACTCCGTCAATAGATATAAATCTATCATACACAAAATTTCTTCTCTTTTTAAACTCTTCTTTCATCATTTGTGGGAATTTACCTTTATCCTCCAATGCCTTCAAAGCTCCATACTGGGCGAATGATGTAGGATTGGAAACTGTTTGGGATTGGACAATCGTTAACTTTTTAATATACTCTTCATTTGCTATTACCCATCCAAGTCTCCACCCTGTCATAGAGTAGGATTTTGAGAATGCGTTAACTGTAAAGGTTATATTTTTAACTTCCTCTGATATTGAAGCTATACTGAAATGCTCCTTGTCATAACAGAACTCTTCATAACACTCATCAGATATTATAAGAATATTGTTTTTTAAACATACTTCCGCTATTTTTTCTAGCTCTTCCCTTGGTATAACTGCACCTGTTGGATTTGATGGAGTGTTTAAAATTAAAGCTTTAGCTTTTGGTGTTATGGCTTCCTTTAATTTATCTGCAGTTAACACAAAACCGTTTTCTTCATCTAAATCTAAAATTTTAGGAATTCCATCACATAGCTTTATTTGTTCTGTGTATGAAACCCAGTAAGGAGCTGGAACTATAACCTCATCTCCTTCATTTAGAATAACTGTAAATATTTCATATAATCCCATCTTGGCACCGGGGGTTATAATAACCTCAGACGGTTTACAATCTATATTATTTTTTTCCTTAACCCTTTCTGCTAAAGCTTCCCTTAGCTCAGGAATACCTGCCGAAGGTGTGTATTTTGTCTTACCTTCTTTTAACGCCTGAATTGCACCCTCTTTAACAAAATCGGGAGTATCAAAATCTGGCTCTCCAGCTCCAAAGGATAGAATATCAATTCCTTTAGCCTTTAATTCTTTAGCCTTTGCAGTAATAACCAAAGTTTGTGAAGGTTGAACTCTCTTTATCCTTTCTGAAAACTCCATAATTTACCTCTCTTCCTTAATTTTTATACTTTCTAAAAATGTTTTTATATCAAATTTTTTACATGCAATTTCCTCACAGTCTATCTCATTACAGCTTAACTCTTTACATTCTTCAAAGTTATTTAAATTTTTTACATCTACTCTCTTACAAAGACATATTTCCTTTTCGTTATCTTCAAATATCAATATCACATTTTTATAACCTTCCTTTATAGCAAACTCTAACGATTTCCTATAATCCCTGTCTAAAATATCCCTTGCTACATTGTAGCCTTTCTCTCTTAACTTCTTAGCAATTTTATAAGCTCTTCTCTTATTATTACTTGTATCTATGATGTAAAAATCCCTTTTTGAAGGTATATTTAAAAGATTTTTAGAAGATAAATATTCCCAAATGTTTAGTATGTTAAATGCGAAGCCTACAGCAGGTATTGAACCGTCATACTTTTCCATAAGATTATCGTATCTTCCACCTTGTCCAATCTGTTTCTCAAAGTCTTGTATAAAAATCTCAAAAACTATCCCTGTATAGTATGAAAACTCTCTTGGCTCTCCCAAATCAAAAATAATATTTTCGTTTACTTCGTATTCCTCAAGTATGGAGTATATATCTATTAATTCGTTTAAAGCTGACATTAAACCGGAATAATCCTTTACACTGTTTATTAACTCTTTCAAACTTTCTATATCAAACTGATTTTCTAAAATAGTATCAATAAAACTTTTTATATCTACATTATCATTAATCTTTTTCTGTAAACTTTTTAAATTCTCTGATATTTGAGTTTTATCAGGTTTACAGGAGGGAATTATATCGTTAATATACTGGTTCACATCTGTATAAAAAAGAAATTTTTTTCTCTGTTTAATTATATCCATAAAGATTAAATACTCCTCTTCTGAAAGGGCTAAAATTTCTTTTAATACTTTATAAATTTTTATGTTGTTAATATCTATCTGATAATTTTTAATGTTAAGTTCCCTTAAAGACATTACTGCAATTGAGATTATTTCTGCTTCAGCCTCAAGTCTAGGAACTCCTATTAACTCTAAACCTAACTGGAAATTTTCCCATAGCTTGTTAGATTTTGGAGAGTAGTATCTAAATATTCTTCCTAAATAGTAGTATCTCTTAGGCTTATCTTTTTCCTTAAGAGATGCGTAATACCTTGCAACTTGGGCTGTAAAATCAGACCTTAAAGCTAAAATATCCCCTGTTGTCCTATCTATAGGTTTAAATGTTTTTTCTCTTAAATTTTTACTTAAACCTCTTTTATGAACATCATAATATTCAAATGTAGGTAAAATAATCCTTTCATAACCCCATCTCTCAAATATTTTTCTTATCTTTTTTAATATATATTCTATTTCTTCCGTCTCTTTTCTGTTATAAACTCTAACTCCTAACGGAATATCTATCTTCATTTAAACTCTCCTTAAAGTGCGTCAAGGGCTGGAACAAACTGTTCACCTAAAAAGTATGTATTGTTTAGTTTATAAAGAATAGGTCTAACTTTGTCATAATCCAATATTGAATAAGATGCATTATCACATCCAAAACTCCAAAATTTTGAAAGTGGCAAATCTAAGCCTGCAACTAGAGAAGCTCTTATCGGAACTGTATGGGACACTGCTATTATTGTTTCACCGTCATGTTTTTCTAAAACTTCATTTTGGAATTTTTTTACCCTTTTGTAAACTTCATTAAGATTTTCGCCGTTTGGAAATTGGACTTTTTCAGGACTGTATAGCCAATCCCTAAACATATCACTGTATTTCTCTTTAACCTCTTCAACGAGTAAACCTGACCAATCGCCATGGTCTATCTCTATAATATCTTCATTTATATTTATAGGTAAATTTAACTCTTTTGATATATACTCTGCAGTTAGATATGTCCTCTTTAAAGGGCTTGAGTATAAAACTGTTGGATTATACTTTTTTAAAGTTTTAGCCAACAACTCAGCCTGTCTGTGTCCCCTCTCACTTAGCTCTGGGTCTAATCTTCCCTGATACCTGCCTATAGGGTTCCATAAACTTTCCGCATGCCTAACGTATATAATCCTTACAGACATTAAACACCTCTCCCAAATTTTTAACTAAATTATTATAATCGGTTTACAATCTTAATTTTTTATTTAACAACTAAAACAGGTATATCTGTTCTCTGTATTAAAAAGGATGTGGTGCTACCTAATATAAGTTCCTTTAATCTACTTTCTCCAAAAGCTCCTATAACCAGTAAATCTGTTTCACTTTCCTGTGTGTAACTTAATATTTCTTCTTCAGGATAACCAATTTTAAATATTAATTGATAATCTATACCTGATACTGTCCCTTTGACCATCTGTTTTAATTGTAGTTTTATTTCCTCATCATCTTTGTTTAATACTGATAAAACAGTTATCCCTTCCAATCCTAAATTTTTTGCTAAATCGGTGGCAAATTGTAAAGCTTTTATAGATTTACCTCTACCATTAAAACCGATAACAATATTTTTTATCTCTCTAAACTCCTTATCTGCAAGTAAGACTGGACATTTAGAGTGTCTCGCTATACTTTCTGCAGTTGAGCCTAATCTAAAAGGTAGTATATCCTCATGAACTCCTTTTTTTCCTATGATTAATAAATCTTCGGGGTCAGCCATATTTACAAGCTCGTAAGCAACAAAACCTATTGCCTGTGCAATTGAACAATCTGCACCTGCATTTCTACATTTAACAGCAAAGGCTTTAAGTATGGCTTTACCTTTTTCATCTAGATATTCCTCTATTTTATCTGTAATATCACCATACTCTCCAAAACCTAAAGCCGCCGCAACATCTTCTATAATCGCTTCACTTATAAGTTTTTTATCCATTATATAAACTGCAATTACAGGTCTTTTAAGTTTTTTGGATAGATATATACCGTATTCTTCTGCCGTAATTGCGTGTTGAGAACCGTCTGTACCTACAAGTATTCTACTTATCATCTAAAACTCCAATAACATTTAATTTTTTTTAATTATATAATTGGTTAAAACTAAAATAAAATTTGATTAAAATTAGGAGTTTTTCTTATGGGACAAACAAAGTTAATTAAATCTATCTCTGAAATGAAAGAGATAGTAAAAGATTTAAAAATTGAAGGTTTATCCATAGGATTTGTTCCAACAATGGGCTATCTACACGAAGGTCATATATCTTTAATGGAATGTTCTAAAAGGGAAAATGATATAACTATTGTTAGTATTTTTGTAAATCCTATACAGTTTGGTAAAAATGAAGATTTTGATAAGTATCCTAGAGATATAGAAAGAGATTTAAAAATCTGTAAAGAAGTTGGAGTTAATTATTTATTTAATCCATCTCAAAAGGAGATGTACCCAAAAGGCTACAGTACATTCGTGATTGTTGAAGGTCTAACTGAAAAACTATGCGGTGCATTTAGGGAAGGACATTTTAGAGGAGTTACCACAGTTGTGAATAAACTTTTCAATATAGTAAAACCTGACAGGGCTTACTTTGGGAAAAAAGATTATCAACAGTTAAAAGTAATAGAGAGAATGGTTAAAGATTTAAATATGGACATTGAGATAATCGGTTGTCCTATAGTTAGGGAAGCTGATGGATTAGCTTTATCTTCTAGGAATAAGTATTTGTCCCCTGAAGAAAGAAAATCTGCTTTATCCATATCTAAGGCTTTATTTAAAGCTAAAAAGAAATTTGAAGCAGGGGAAACAGACCCTTATAAACTAATTAAATTGATTAAAAATGTTATTAATTCTTATCCTTATACCCGCATACAGTATGTAGAAATAGTTGACAGTGAAACTTTAGAACCTAAAACAAAAGTTGAAAAGGGAGATATTATAGCTGTAGCCGTTTTTGTTGGAGATACACGATTAATAGATAACATAGAGCTTTAAAGGTTTAAAAACTCTCTTTTTGTTTAATTTCTATTCTTTTCCAATCTATACAATTTAAAATTAAACTTAGTTTAATATAATATATGCAATACCAAGATTGATTTAAAACGCTAGTTTAGAATACTAATTACTAACTGCAATAATATTAAAATCATGTAAACACTTAAATTTTTGCTCTGTTTATTAACTTAATTTTTATATTGATACTAATTTATCTCGTTATTGATATATTTTATTTAAATTTTTAATCAATCTGAATAGAAAGTACGAACTTTAATATAACCTACTACTCTATTGTAAAACTTTTTACCTTGATTTAAAAACTGGTAAAGTATAACAGATTAAAGATAAAATGGCAGAAGAAAGTAGTATAAATAGATGGACGAAGACGGAAGAAAGTATAGCAGTTTCTTTATCTACTCCTAAAAATATTAGTATTCCAACATAACCAGCTTCATAAGTTCCTACACCTGC
>QNZF01000016.1 GCA_003978485.1 Persephonella sp. | reverse complement strand
GGGGGCTATTATGGATGGTAAAGATGTTAGTTTTTTAACTATTGATGAGATAGCACGTAGAGCGTTAAATATGAACGCATCAGATATTCATATTACTGCAGGAGCACCACCTACATTTAGGATAGATGGTCATATAAGATACATTACAGATTACCCGACTTTATATCCGAGGGATACACAACAACTGATTTATTCCATTATGAATGAAAAACAAAAGAGGACATTTGAAGCTGAAAATGAGGTTGATTTTTCTATTGGAATAAAAGGAGTTGGAAGGTTTAGGGTTAATGTGTATAGACAAAGGGGGAGTGTAGCAGCTGCTTTAAGAAGAATTCCATATGAAATAAAACCTATGGAAGAGTTGGGATTAATACCTTCAGTTAAAGACCTATGTCATAAATCAATGGGATTGGTTTTAGTTACTGGACCTACAGGTTCAGGTAAAACAACTACTTTAGCGTCGATGATAGATTATATAAATAAAAATTTCCCTTACCATATTATTACAATTGAAGACCCTATAGAATTTTTATTTCCACACAGAAAATCTTTAGTTGCTCAAAGGGAAGTAGGGTCTGATACTAAAAGTTTTGCAAATGCACTTAAGTATGCTTTAAGGGAAGACCCTGACGTTATACTCGTTGGTGAGATGAGAGACTTGGAAACGATAAAAGCCGCTTTAACTGCCGCTGAAACTGGACACCTAGTATTTGGAACATTACACACAAATACAGCTGTCCAGACTATAAATCGTATTATTAACGTATTCCCGCCACACGAACAGGAACAGGTTAGAACAGAATTAAGTTTTGTTTTACAGGGAGTAATATCCCAAAGATTATTGCCACGTATAGGTGGTGGTAGGGTTCTAATTCATGAAGTTTTAATTCCAACTCAAGGTATAAGAAATCTTATAAGAGAGAATAAAATCCACCAGATTTACGGTTTAATGCAGTCAGGTCAGGCTGGAACAGGAATGCAAACTATGAACCAATCTTTAATTAAAGCTATAAGGGAAGGATTAATAACTATAGAAGATGCTTTAAGAACTTCTCCTGACCCTAAAGAGCTGGAAAGATTGTTAAAAACGATAAGATAATCTTAAATTTTTTCTTTTTCCTTTTTTTTTGAAAATCAATAATCACGATTTCTTTTATTTACATTAAGGTTAAAAAAAGTTAGAATTTGGAAACTTTAAAACTTTTGTGTGGAAATATAGATGGCTTTACCTAGAATTAAACATTATCTGATAAATGAAAAATATGAAGACCCGGGGATAGTTATTGAAATAGAAAGTTTAGGTAAGTATATACTGTTTGATGTAGGGAATATATCAAGGTTAGATAGACACTTATTGAGAAAGATTACACATCTATTTATAACTCATACACATATGGACCATTTTATAGGGTTTGATAATCTTTTAAGAAATAAACTTGGAAAACCTCATACAGTAGATGTTTTTGGTATAACTCCATTGTCTAAAAATATATACTGTAAACTGCAAGGTTATACTTGGAACTTAATAGAGTTTGAGCCACAGTTGATTTTTAAATTAAAAGAGGTTGACGGGAATAAATTCAAATACTATAAATTTGATATTAAAAATAAGTTTGAGAAAGAATTAATAAAAATTGAAGAAATAAAGGACGATATTTTATACGAAGATAAATTTTTTAGAATTAGATTTGCCGTTTTGGAACATAGAATAGATGTTCTCGGATACTCTTTTGAGTATAAACCTAGATTAAAACTAATCCCTGAAAGACTTAAAGAGTTTAATCTTGAAGGTAAGGAGATAGGCAGGTTAAAGGCATTTTTAGAAAATGAGAGTAATAAAGATAAATCTTTTGTGATAAATGGAAAAGAGTATAAATACGAACATTTAAAAGAAAGGTTAAGCTATACGATTGATGGTTATAAAATCTCCTATATAACAGATGTTATATATTCAGAAAAAAATAGGGAGAAGATAATAAATCTTGTAAAAAATTCTGATGTTTTATACTGTGAAGCTGTGTTCTTAGATAAAGATAAAGAACAGGCTAAAAAGGTATATCATTTAACCTCAAAACAGGCGGGAGAGATAGCAAAAGCTGGAAATGTTAAAAAGTTAATAATTTTTCATATATCTAGAAGATATGGAAAGAATTATAAAGCAGTATTAAAGGAAGTAAGGGAAATATTTCCTGAAGCCTACTGATTTTTTAAACTAGTATATGAGTATCATCTACAAGTATAAAATTTAAGTTTGGTATCTTTCTTATTTTCATCTTCTGTCCTATCAAATGTCTAATATAAGGCTTACTCTCTTCCAATTTTTCCAAAACTTTCTGTCTATCCTTCAAGACAGATATATATACTTTTGCCTCTTCCAAATCTTTACTTACATCAACATTTAAAACAGAGACTATATTGTCCTGCTGTATAGGTAAATCCATTAAAAAAATATTACTTAACACTCTCTTTAACTCGGCGTTAATTCTTTCTTTTCTGTATTTAGCCATCAAAAACTCCTTTTTATATATTTTTTACAATTTCTTTAACTGTATCTATTATGTAATTTATCTCATTATCTGTAAGGGCTGGATGGATAGGAATAGCAAAAATATCTTTAGCTAATTGTTCTGCAAATGAACAGTCTAAATGTTCTGCGTCTCTTAATTGGTGTAGTGTGTACTCATAATATATTCTAGCACCTATACCTTTCTGTATAAGCTTTTCTATGATTTCATCTCTTTTTGGATGTCTTAAGGCGTATATATGGTAAACATGTTTTCTTCCTTCAAACTCTTTAGGGATTTCTAAAGCTGGTAAGTTTTCAAACTCTTTGTTGTATAGATAGGCTATTTTTCTTCTTTTCTCGTTATTCTTTTCTAACTTCTGTAATTGCCAATATCCAATTCCTGCTTGAAATTCTGTAATTCTAAGGTTTAAAGCAGGATGATTTCCAAACTCTATCCAATTTGATATTTTTTCATCTAAATCTGGATTACTAGTTAAAATTGCTCCACCTTCTCCCATTGCAACATTTTTTGATGCGTAAAAACTGAAAGCTGATATATCACCTAAAACACCAGTCTTTTTACCCCTATACTCTGCTCCATGAGACTGGGCACTGTCTTCTAAGATAATAACATCTTTTTCTTTACATAATTCTTTAATTTTATCCATATCTGCAGGTTGACCGAACAGATGGACAGGAATAACAGCCTTTGGTGAGTATTTCTCTATAGCTTCTTCTAACTTGTTAACATCTATACAATAATCTTCTCCAACATCTACTACAACTGGAGTACCACCTGCCAGTATTACAGCATCAATAGTTGCCATAAAACTGAAGGCAGGAACAATAACTATATCTTCCTTTTTATTAATACCTATAGCTTTTAAGGATATGTATAAAGCTGATGTCCCACTACATACAGGATGGCAAAAGCCTGCTCCTATATAATCTCTAAAAGCATTTTTAAACTTTATAGTCCATCTTCCCCGTGTTATCTGTCCAGACCTTATTATTTCCAGTACCGTTTTCTCTTCTTCTATACCAAAACTAGGTTTAATAATAGGTATCAAAATCTATCCCCCTAACTTAATAAAACTTAAATTATTATAAGCCTTGAATAAAAAAATGTTTAAAAATATACCCTCATACCGTCTTTAGCAGATATTACAGGAACGGATGTTGATAATTCTATCTCTTTAGCCACTTTTTCAGGGTTTTCTCTTAAAATGTAGGGGCTAAAATGTGTAATAATCGCTTTTTTAGGTTTATGTTCATTTAACATCTTTTTAACGTCTTCAGCAGAAAGGTGAGTGTAGTTAGGTTTAGGTTTGTAAAAAGTTGTGTTTAAGACTTCCAAGTCTGCATTTTTAGGGTATGCAGTTAACATTCCATCAAAAAACTTTCCACAGGCAACATAAACAAATTTTTTGTTTTTATCTGCTATCTCTATACCGTAAGTTTCTGCATAAGTGTGAATATGTTTTATAACAGCCTTTATTTTTAAATCTTTATAGAAAAATTCTTTATCTTCACTTAATATAGCTATCTCTTTTATACCCTTTCTAAGATATTTTAAAAGTATAGGGTCTTCCCCTTCTACAACATCTGCAGGTGCAATTAACATATCTATAGGTTTTGTTCCACTTCTCGTTGATGCTTCTAAAACAGTATTCAAATCTGCTGTATGGTCTAAATGTCTGTGGGATATAACAATAATATTTATATCTTCAGGTTCAAAGCCAAACTCAAACATTCTAATTAAACTACCGGGTCCCGGGTCAATAAGTATATTTACTCCACTCAGTTTTAACCACATTCCTCCTGAATATCTCAACTGTCTAAATACTGCTACCCTTCCCCCAGCAGTACCTAAGAATGTTAAACTATCCCTATTCACCTTAATCTACCTCTACTTTTATTTTTTATTACATCATCTATTGCCCACTTTCTTATTATTTCTTCAATCTCTCTATCTGTTAACTGTGGTTTTTCATACATTCCTTTTAATTCTCTCTGTCTCTCTGCTTCGTACAGTATAACTGCCGTTGCTACAGATACGTTAAGACTTTGTGTCATACCATACATAGGAATTATTATATTTTTGTCAGCATACCGCAAAACTTTTTCACTTACTCCTTTTAACTCATTTCCCATTACAATTAAAGACGGTTTTGTATAATCAATCTTTCTAAAATGGACACTTTTTTCCGATAGATGTGTAGCCAAAATCTGATAACCTTCCTCTTTTTTCTTTAGAAGAAAACTTTCTATATTCTTTACTTCTTCTAATAAAAGCCACTTATGAGAACCCATAGTTATACTTTCATTAATTAAACTACCTGAACCTGAGAAGGTATAATAAAGTTTCAATACACCTACAGCATCACAAGTTCTAACAATTGCTGAAAAGTTATGCTGATTTTTAACATCTTCAACAAATACCTGTAAATCTTTTTGTTTTTTATTAAGAATGTTTCTAATTTTTTTCAATCTTTCTTCAGTTATTAAGTAATCCATTTTTAAATATAACCTCTAATTTTAAATATAAGGAATAAACATATACTCTTTTTATTTTATATCTTATGCATAACTATTAAAAAGTTAATTTTTCTTCAAAATTTCCTAAATTTATATAATTAATATTTAAAGAGTGAGGTCAATTATGCCTTTGGCTAAATTTTTGTTTAACGATTTTTACTCTGTTTTAGAACATCACGCAAAAAGAAGGATGTTTAAAAAGTTTATATTCTTTGAAAATAAAAGTTTAAGCTACCTAAGGTTTAAAGCAGAAGTAGATAGACTTTCCTATATTCTGTATAGTATGGGATATAGGGAGGGGTATAAAATAGCAATTCTTCTAAGAAACTCGCCTGATTTTTTAATATCATTGTTAGCTATACAGAGGATAGGAGCTATACCTGTTCCTATAAACACTTTTTTAAAAGAGGAAGAAATAAAACATATTTTAGAGCATAGTGAGGCAAAACTTTTAATAGCTGAAGGGTTTTATAGGGAATTAGGAAATTCTATTCTATGGAAAAAAGATGAATACGAATATGTTATAAATGATTTTAAAGTTGTTTTTAACTACGAAAATATTAAACCTGTAGATATAAAGTATAAGCCCTCTTTAGATGATACCGCTGTAATCTTATACACTTCAGGGACAACAGGAAAGCCAAAAGGTGTTATGTTGTCTTATAGAAATTTAATATCAAATGTTGAAAATATCGCTTTTTTAGGTAAGGTCTCAAGTAAAGATAGATTTATAGTTTACCTTCCTATGTTTCACACGTTTACACTTACCGCATCAGTTTTACTTCCACTTTATTTAGGCGGTTCAATAGTAATAATTAAGTCTGTTTTCCCTTTTTCTAATGTTCTAAAACAAGTATTGTTAAAAAGGGTAAGTATATTTTTAGGTGTTCCTGAAGTTTATAACGCATTATCAAAGGCAAATCTTCCTTGGTATTTTAAACTTTTCAATAGAATTAGATTTTTTGTAAGTGGCGGAGCTCCACTTCCTATTGAGACATATGAGAGAATGAAAAAACAGTTTCCAAAAACTCCCTTAATTGAAGGGTACGGTTTGACTGAATGTTCTCCTGTAGTCTCTATAAATCCACCTGAAAAGCCTAAACCAATGTCTGTAGGTCTACCACTTCCTGATTACAGTGTAAAAATAGTTGACGATAACTTTAACGAGCTTCCTGTTGGCGAAATTGGGGAGATAGTAGTTAAAGGAGATTGTGTTATGAAAGGATACTATAAAGATAAAGAAGAAACAGAAAAGATAATAAAAGATGGTTGGTTGTTAACTGGAGATTTGGGAAGATTTGATGAGGAAGGTTATCTATACATAGTTGACAGAAAAAAGGATTTGATAATATCTAAAGGAATAAATATATATCCTAGGGATATTGAGGAAGTTTTAAACAGTCATCCAAATATAGAAGTATCTGCAGTAGTTGGTAAAAAGGATAAAACCCATGGTGAAATACCTGTTGCTTTTGTTAAACTTGCTGAAGGAGTAAAAGATTTTACAGAAAAAGAGATTAAAAGATTTTTAAAGAATAAAATAGCAGATTATAAAATTCCTAAACATATAATAATAGTTGATGATTTCCCAAGAAATGCTACAGGAAAGATATTAAAAAGAAAACTAAAAGAGATGTTAGAAAATGGTGTTTTCAATATAAGATAACCATTCTTTAATCTTTCTCTCTTTTCTTCTCACAACTGCCTTTAATTTTATGGCAGTATTATTTTTGTTTAGAGATAATATTAAATCATTATTATCAAAATTGTTGACAATAATAAACTAAAATATTATATTATTAAAAGGAAAATTTGCTAAAATGGAGGGATATAATGGGCAAAGTAATAGGAATAGATTTAGGTACTACAAACTCTGTTGTATCAGTAATGCAAGGTGGAGAGCCTATTGTAATACAAAATCAAGAAGGTTTTAGAACAACTCCTTCTGTAGTTTCATGGACAAAGGAAGGGGAAATATTAGTTGGAGACCCTGCAAAAAGAAGAGCAGTTTTAGACCCTGCAAATACAGTTTATGAAAGTAAAAGATTTATAGGAAGAAAATACGATGAAGTTCAAGAGGAAATAAAAAATGTTCCATATAAAGTTGTAGCAGATGAGAAGGGAGATGCAGTTTTTGATATACCAAATGCCGGTAAAAAAGTTAGACCTGAAGAAGTTGGAGCTCAAATATTAAAAAAACTAAAAGAGGCGGCAGAGAACTATTTAGGAGAAAAGATTACAGAAGCTGTTATAACTGTTCCTGCATACTTTAACGAAAGACAGAGACAGGCAACAAAAGACGCAGGTAAGATTGCTGGATTGGAAGTTAAAAGAATTATAAACGAACCGACAGCAGCAGCTTTAGCTTACGGATTAGATAAAAAATCAGATGTGAAAATACTTGTTTACGACTTTGGAGGTGGTACATTTGACGTTTCTATACTTGAAGGCGGTGATGGTGTTATAGAAGTTAAAGTATCTGATGGTGATACCCATTTAGGTGGTTCAGATATAGATGCAAGAATTATAAACTGGTTAGTTGAAGAGTTTAAAAAAGAGCATGGTATAGACTTAAGACAGGATAAAACAGCTTTCCAAAGATTAAAAGAAGCAGCAGAGCAGGCAAAAAAAGAACTGTCGTTTAAAATGGAAACAGATATAAATCTACCATTCATAACAATAGACCCTAACACAAATCAGCCATTACACTTAGAGAAAAAGTTAACTAGGGCTAGACTTGAGGAAATGATAAAAGATTTAATTGATAGAACTATGGAGATAGTTAAGAGAGCTCTAGAAGAAGCAAAATTAACTCCACAAGATATAGATGATGTTGTATTAGTTGGAGGTTCTACAAGAATACCTTTAGTTCAACAAAAAATAAAAGAGTTTTTCGGTAAAGAACCACATAAAGGAGTGAACCCTGACGAAGTTGTTGCAGTAGGAGCTGCTATACAGGGAGGTGTTTTATCAGGAGAGGTTAAAGATGTTTTATTAATTGACGTTACACCGTTATCTTTAGGTATAGAAACTTTAGGTGGTGTAATGACTGTTCTAATCCCAAGAAATACTCCTATACCAACTAGAAAATGCGAAATATTCACAACAGCAACAGATAACCAGACACAAGTTGAGATACACGTTCTACAGGGTGAAAGAAAAATGGCTAAAGAAAATAAATCATTAGGAAGATTTTATTTAACAGACATTCCACCTGCACCAAGGGGAGTTCCACAGATAGAAGTATGTTTTGATATAGATGCAGACGGTATACTTCACGTTACAGCTACAGACAAAGCTACAGGGAAAACACAATCAATAACAGTTCAGCAAGCTTCAGGATTAACTGAGGAAGAAATACAAAAGATTATAGAGGAAGCTAAGAAACACGAGGAAGAAGATAAGAAGTTCCAAGAAACGGTAGAGTTAAGAAATCAATTAGACGCAATAGTTTACAGTTTAGAGAAAACTGTAAATGAAAATAAAGCTAAACTGAATGAAGATGAGATAAAAGAAGCAGAGGAAGCTATAAAGGAAGGTAAAGAGGCTTTAGGTACAAACGACAGAGCTAAAATACAGTCTGCTATAGAAAAGGTTACATCTATAGCAAACAAAATAGCACAGAAACTTTACCAAGCTGGCGGAGGACAGGCAGGGGGACCAGCAGGAGGACAGTCTGGAGGACAAGATAATCAAAAGAAAGGAAATGATGATGATGTAATAGAGCCTGAAGTTAACTAACTCTTCCTTCCCTTTTTTCTTTTTTAACTAAAAAATGAGGATAACCACTTACTAAAGAAAGCTATAAATAAAAATCTTGGAAATCTTCCTAAAAAAGAGGCTATAACAAATCCACCTAAAGGCATCTCAAATATACCTGCCAACCAACAAACTACCTTAAATGGAATTGGAGTTAATCCTGCAACAATAACAGCAAAAACACCATATTTTCTAAACATTATTTCTCCTTTTGTATACCACTTTTCTTTAAAAATCTTTTTAAAAACAGGTTCGCCTAAAATTTTTCCTAAAAAATAACCTACAACTGCACCTAAAACACTTCCAACAGTTGCAACTAGAGATGCATTTAAAGGATTTAATCCAAAAACTGTCCCTCCTGAAATAAAAGGGTCTGGAGGTATAGGCTGTATTATACTTTCACTAAAAGCAATAAGAAATATACCTAAGTATCCATACTCTAGTACTATCTCCTTTGCTAACTCTAAAAGATTATCCATACTTAAAAACCTATCCAAAACATAGTTTAAAGACTGTTCTAATATAATGTTAATTAGATACTGTTTTCAAATTATTATTAACCTAATTTAATCTTTACATATAATACAAGTACCAAAAAGCAATAATTATTTTTGTCTTAAAAAACTCTTTATTTTTGTTCTCTTTTACTATCTTCCGTTGTATTCCTTAAATACTTTTTTTTAAGTTAGCTCAGATATTTTTGGAGAGTGTAATATATATATATTTGGAAGTGTATTAAAGAATAAAAAAAGGTAAAGATATAGATATTTTTATTATTCCAAAAGATAAAGCTGTAGAATGGATATGTATAACTAAATCCTAAAGGTTTTAACGATGAAAGAGTTCGTTTTACACTTAAATGAATTTAATAAATTTTTTAAGT
>QNZF01000006.1 GCA_003978485.1 Persephonella sp. | reverse complement strand
GGGTTTTAGCTTTCCTTCTTTTTCCCATCTTCTTAATGTGCTAACAGATACTCCCAGTATTTGTGATGCTTCGCCAATTCTTAATAACTTCTTCATACTTATAATTATAGATAGATATGATTAGAAAATCAAGGTGCTGTTATCAACCCTAATAAATCTAAGTTATAAATATGTATATGGGCAAGTTTGTATTTTAATTAATATTGCCAATTTACTGTGAAAGTATAATCCTTTATAGATTATATTAGGAGTTAAAGAAATGAGGAAATTAATCAAAAGTCCAAATTCTATAAAGACATGCTATATAGCAGCTTTTAAATGTTGATAAATTTAAACCTGTTAATGCCAAAATTTTAAAAAGTAAAAATTTTTATACTATTGAACTTCCTATTCCTGTAGATTATGCATATTTGGAATATACATTTATCGGTTTGAAAAAGCGATTTCCAAAATCAACCTGTTTATCTCCTAAAATAAAAGTAAAAGAATTGCCTGATGACATATGTATAAGATTAAATATGCTAACTAAAGAAGGTGGTATTGGCTATAAAGACTTTTGTATTAAGGGAACTCAATACTAAAAACATCCGATTTATAACCTTGTGGTGAAACAAGTTGAAATTGCAGTTTCAGATTATCTATACCAAACTGTTTTAAGAAAGATTTAAATTTATAATTCATCATTATTAATTCATTTAAAGTGGCCTTATCCCCTTTATCAGGGTTTAAGAGAGTTATTCTTTTCTTTTTTGTCTTTGAACAGTATAAACCTAATCTAATGAGAACTTTAACCTTTTTTATATCTGCTTGTGGATAAATATTTAAATAAAATTTATTACTTTCACTTGAAAGACCTGCCGAATATTCTGTTGTTTTATGGTCTGTATTATCTATAATTCCACCTATATAACCATATTTACAACCTTTTATATTTACTGGAGTAGGATTTATTGTTATTAAATCTAATGATAAAACTCTATTTCTATAGTTTCTTTGGAAAATTGGATAAAAATTTATCTCTAAAAATATATAGTTGTCTTTTTTTACTAATTTCTCTATCTCAATGTAATTCTCTTTTCTTACTTCTAATATTACAGGATAAATTCTGTATTCTTCCCATTCATCTTGTACTTTATAATCTTCACTTACCTTAGCAAATGAATAATTACAAACTAAATATAATTTTCTTGGTAATTTTTCCTCTTGTATCCAAGACCTAGGTTCAAGTTTTAATAAAGGAATTAAACGGAAAAAGGCTTTTTTTGTAGCCTTTTCTTCTGATAATCCATTTTCAATATATATATTTTTAAATCTTTCAAAATCCCTCTTTAAATTTTCATCTCTTTTTAACTTTTCCTTAACAGTTTTTCTTAAGTAGGAATTAAATCTTTCCACATCCTCAAAAACCGTCGGATTTATAAAAGGATTATAAGGATTAGCCATCGCAGGTTCTTTATTAACTCTAACGATAGCTTTTAAAGATTTTACGGGAATGTTATGAAGATAACCATATTCGTTTTTTAAAAATTCTTCTATTTCATCAAAGGTTAAATCTGTTAAATAGGAACAGTTTAAATTATCTAAAGGATATACATCCCCACTTAATAAATATCCACCTTTTTCAAGCTTAACCCAATACATTTTGAAAACAGGTTTATCATACAGTTTTAGAATAGCTCTAGTTCTACTATCTATATTGAATTTTTTTTCTTTAACTACGTTAGCAAATACAATTCCAAAAGAAAGTAAAAATATAAGTATAGATTTCATAATAAACCTGAAAAGATTATTTTTAATTAAAAGTAAGGTGATAAATTAGATATAACAATATTACTTTTCAGGTTGAGATTTTTAGAACTCTAATTCGGAAATTAACTCTACTTATTTTGTCCTAATAGACTAAAATGAAGAATTTTAATTAATATTGTTATTTTAGAATTAAAAAGTTATAAAATTATACCTGCTTAAATCAATTCTTTAACAATAAACAAACCAATGTTTAAGTATAATTATAATCCTAAAGCTTTTTTGATGAGAATTAATCTCTGGATTAATTTTTCCCTATCCTTTTCTTCTTTAAAGAATTCTAAAATATCGTTATCATTGATTTTTATTTCATTTAATTTTTGATTTTTGATTTTTTCACATATAAAATCTGCTATAGATAAAAGTTTTTTACATCTCTTGGAAGAATTAAACTTTGCATCTTCTATTATATCGTTATTAATTTTGGCAAAACATCTTATTTTATGTATTTTTTCCTGTGCTTCACCTAAAAGTTGGTAGTCTTCAGGTGGTAGGTTTTCTACAAAATTTTTAAGACCATTTTTGATATATTCAGACACTTTCAATTTAAGTAACTCCTAAAAGATTTAATAAAAAAGGGAGAAGGGCTGTTTATAAGCCCATATCTCCCATTCCTTCCATTCCAGGTGCAGCTTTCTCTTCTTTTTCTGGTATTTCAGCAACTAAAGCCTCTGCAGTTAACATTGTACCTGCTACAGATGCAGCATTTTGTATAGCAGTTCTTACAACTTTAGTTGGGTCAATTATTCCAGCTTCTATCATATCTACATACTCACCTGTAGCCGCATTAAATCCGTAGTTTGGATTGTCATTAGCTTTAACTTTTTCAATAACCACAGAGCCTTCAAAACCCGCATTATCTGCTATTTGTTTTAATGGAACTTGGCAAGCTCTTTTTATTATTTCAATTCCCCATTTTTTATCTTCATTATCTTCCTCTAAATCACATAACGCCTTAGATGCTCTTAGTAATGCCACTCCTCCACCTGCAACAATACCTTCTTCCACAGCTGCCTTTGTAGCGTGAACTGCGTCGTCAACTCTATCTTTTTTCTCTTTTAGCTCTGCTTCAGTTGCAGCTCCAACTTTTATGATTGCAACTCCACCAGACAACTTAGCCAATCTTTCCTGTAATTTTTCTCTATCGTAGTCAGAAGTAGTTGTTTCTATTTGTTTTTTGATTTGCTCAATTCTAGCTTTGATTTCTTCAGGATTTCCTTTTCCACCTATAATTGTTGTGTTGTCCTTATCAACTACAACTTTGTCAGCTTGTCCTAGCATATCTAAATCAACATTTTCTAACTTAATTCCTAAATCTTCTGTTATAGCCTGACCACCTGTTAAGATTGCAATATCCTGTAACATTGCCTTTCTTCTTTCACCAAATCCCGGTGCTTTAACAGCTACAACTTTTAATACACCTTTTATGTTGTTAACTACCAATGTAGCTAATGCTTCACCTTCAACATCCTCAGCAATTATGAGTAATGGTCTGTTTGTTTGGACAACTTTTTCTAATACTGGTAATAGTTCTCTAATATTGTTTATTTTCTTTTCATAGATTAAGATGTATGGATTTTCTAAAACAGCTTCCATTTTGTCTGGATTTGTTACAAAGTATGGAGATAGGTATCCTCTGTCAAATTGCATTCCTTCAACAACTTCTAGAGTTGTTTCAGAAGTTTTACTTTCTTCTACTGTGATAACTCCATCTTTTCCAACTTTTTCCATTGCATCAGCTATAATTTTTCCTATTTCAGGGTCGTTATTTGCTGATATAGTAGCAACTTGCTCTATCTCGTTTCTTCCGCTTACTTCTTTAGACATTTCTTTTAATTTTTCAACAACTGTTGCAACAGCTTTATCTATACCTCTTTTAACATAAACTGGATTTGCTCCTGATGCTATAGCTTTTAATCCTTCTGTGAAGATTGCTTGAGTTAATATTGTAGCAGTAGTTGTTCCATCCCCTGCAACATCTGCTGTTTTAGATGCAACCTCTTTAACCAACTGTGCCGCCATATTTTCATATGGGTCTTTTAACTCTATTTCTTTAGCAACGGATACACCATCTTTTGTAACATTAGGGCTTCCCCATTTTTTCTCTAAGATAACCTCTCTACCTCTTGGTCCTAAAGTTACCTTTACAGCATTAGCTAACTTGTCAACACCTGCTTTTAATTTAGCCCTAGCCTCCTCTCCGTATATAATCATTTTTGCTCCCATTACTTCACCTCCTTTATTTTATTTTTAATTATTTTTCAATTATTGCTAAAATATCATCTTCTCTTAATATAACTAACTCTTCACCATCAACTACAATGTCATTGCCAGCGTATTTACTGTAAACAACTTTGTCTCCAACTTTAACTTTTAAAGGTTTTATTTCTCCGTTTTCTAACAATCTTCCTTCTCCTACAGCTATAACTTCACCTTCAGAAGGTTTTTCTTTCGCAGTATCAGGAATTATAATTCCAGAAGGTGTTCTTTCTTCAGTTTCTTCAACAGGTTTTATAACAACTCTGTCATATAAAGGCTTTATGTTTGCCATTTCCTTCCCTCCATTTTTTTATTAATTTTTCAGTATCTATTATTATACATAAAATCAGAAAAAATGCAATAGGTTTATGTATAAAATCTAAGTATATCTTAATAAGATTTTAAAAAATAAATAAAAGAAATTCAACTTATACTGAAGTTTTTAACCGGATATTTAAATCCACTTTAAGAATATTTAGTTTGATAATATATATAAAATTATCCATTAAAATTTTAAGAGAAGATATTGGCTAATAAAGAAGAACTTCAACAAATAGTTAATCAAAGCTGGATATACTATTGGAAATATTTTGTGTTTATAGTTTTCTCACCAGTAATAGGAATATTTCTTACTATATACTTCTCAACAATTACGTCGTCCATTTTTATATCAATATCTCCATTGATAATATCTATATTTATATCTGTAATAACTTATCTCTATGTGTATATTCAACGGGCTTCCCATAGGTTATATATCTATAAAACATCTATACTTTATGAAAAAGGTTTTTTTAATAAAGTTTATAAAGAAATAAAGAAGAAAGATATTAGGGCTATAGAGATAGACCAGCCTTTTATCCATCGGATTTTACATATAGGTGCTTTAAAGTTTGCAACATCTGGAACTACTGGTTACGAAATAATATTTAAGGGAGTTAAATATCCACATAAGATAAAAGCGAGTATAGACAAAGAATTAAAAGAAATGAAAAAGAAAATAGAAGAGAAAAAAAAGATAGAAGAGATGATAGAAATAGAAGAAGCAAGGAGAAGAAGTTTAAAGAAAACATTACGTTTTGTAAAAGACGTTAAAAAGAAAAAAACAAAAAAGGGAAAAACTAAAGAAGAAATTCGTATCTTTTTAAAAGTTTATAAAGATAAGGATTAATTATGAGATTGTTTATTGAAATTAGTAATAACTAACCTTAATATTAGACACTCCTTAAGGAAGTAATGGTTTCATTTTTGGAGGATAGAATGGGAAATGAAATAGATGTTAAATTAAGTGTAGAGTTAGCTCATCAATGTGTAAAATGTTCTGCCTGCCGTTCTGTATGTCCTACCTACAGCGTAGTAAAAGAGGAAAGAAGTTCTCCTAGAGGAAGATTAGCTTTAGCTGAAGCGGTAGTTGATGGAATTATGCCATTAACGGAGGATATAGCTAGGCAATGGAATGAGTGTGCAATGTGCCGTCGTTGTGAATGGATATGTCCTAATGAGGTTGAATATAAAGAGATAATGTTTAGAGCTAGATATATGGCAGACAAAAAATCAGAAAAAAAGGATTTTGTAAAGTCTGCTGTATACAATGGCTTAGCTATGATGGGCAATTTTATAACGAAAACGGCAATGAAAATAGCTCCTAAATTATTGGAGTTTTACGGAAAAAGTGCTAAAAAGGAAGTTCCAGAGTATAATGCAGTGTTTTTAGACACAGGTATTCCAAAATTCACAAAATTGATGCCTAAACCTACAGGAAAACCTTTTGGATTAAGAGGAAAGATAGCAAAACCTCAGAAAGAAAAAAAAGGAAAATTGTTATTCTTTACAGGTTGTATGATTGATGCATTTTATGGAAAAACAGGTGAAAGTGTTATCAAGTTAATGAATAGTTTAGGATATGAAGTTGAAGTTCCTAAAAATATAAGATGTTGTGGTGCTCCACAGCTTTATGGTGGACAAGTAGAATTATTTGAAAAGCTTTATAAACATAACAAGGAAGAGATAGATAAATACGAATTTGATTATATAGTTGTTGCCTGTCCAACCTGTGGTGGAGCTTTAAAGGAAGAGTACAAATATCCTGTTAAAGATTTTGCAGAAATATTGGAAGAGGAAGGTTATTACGTTTTTAAAGGTAATGGTGAAAAAGTTACATTTCATTTTCCCTGTCACTCGTATACGGCTATGAAAACAGACCCTAACATATATAGAAATCTATTAAAAAATGTTAAGAATGCTGAGTATAGGGAAGGTGAACAGGCAATGATGTGTTGTGGTTTTGCAGGATACTTTTCAGTGGCAAATTATGAAGTTGCAACAGAATTACAAAAGCGTAAGATTAGGGATATAGAAAATACACAGGCTCAATATGTTTTATCAGACTGTCCCGGTTGCGTATTCAATATAGCAGATGGAATGTATAAACATGGTGATTACAAAAATATAAAAGTTCAGCATTTGGCAGATTATTTAGCAGAAAGGTTAGAATTGGAGAAGGAAGAAAAAAATTAAGATATATCAAATATTATCATTTTTATCTCTGTGTAATCCTCTATAGCAAATTTGGGACCTTCCCTTCCTATACCACTACCTTTTACACCACCGTATGGCATATGGTCTGCTCTAAATGTAGGTATATCATTTATTATCACTCCGCCAACTTCAGCATTTTCTATAAATTTCCAAGCATTTTTTATATTGTTCGTGAAAACCCCAACCTGTAAACCGTAGTTAGATTTATTAACCAACTCTAAAGCTTCATCCATACTTTTAAATCTTTTTACAGTAATAACAGGTGCAAAAGCCTCTTCATAAAATAGTTTTGCGTCTTCAGGAATATTTGATACTACTGTCGGTTGGATAACTGTTTTTTCTTTGGCAGAAACAACACCACCTTTAACAACTTTAGCTCCCTTTTTAACAGCCTCATCTATCCAAGACTGTATTCTGTTAACCTCATCAACTGCTATAATTGGTCCAACATCAGTATCCTCTTCCATTGGATTTCCAAACTTTAGTTTAGCTACTTCCTCTTTTAACATCTCTTCAAACTTATCTGCCACTTCATGATGAACTAAAACTCTCTGAACTGATATACAGACCTGACCTGCAACTGCAAAACCTCCCTGAACAGTTTTTTTAACTGCAACTTCTAAATTAGCGTCTTTATCGACAACTACAGCAGAATTTGACCCTAACTCCATAACCAATTTTTTTAAGCCTGCCTGTTTTGCTATTATCTCTCCTACCTTTAAACTGCCAGTAAATGAAACAACTCTAACATCAGGATGTGTTGTCATAGCCTTTCCAACTTCAGCATATCCATGTATTACAGAAACAGCCTCTTCAGGAACTCCAGCTTCTAGGAATAATTCAGCTAAAATTGTTGGAGATAAAGGTGTTCTTTCACTAGGTTTCAGAATAAATGGACAACCTGCCGCTATTGAAGGGGCTATTTTATGAGCTGTTAAATTAACAGGAAAATTAAAAGGAGTTATAGCTGCAACTATACCGGCAGGCACTCTATAGTAAAAACCTTTTTTGCCTTTTCCATTTGGAACAGCATCTATCTGTATATACTTTCCATCTATTCTTTTCGTTTCCTCAGCAGATATAGTTATAGTCTGTACAGCTCTGTCAACTTCTGTTCTAGCTTCTCTTATTGTTTTTCCCACTTCTAAAACTATAGTCTTTGCTAAATCTTCCTTTCTCTTTTCTAACAATTCAGCAACTTTCATTAAAATTTTATACTTCTCATATGCAGTAAGTTTTTTTAATTTTTCCAGACCTATTTTTGCCTTCTTTACTGCTCTATCAACATCTTCAGGAGTACCTTCTGTAGCTTCTCCTATCTTTTTTTGAGTGTAAGGATATATAACATCTATAACTTTATCTCTATAAATCTTTTCTCCACCAATTATAATTGGCTTCTTTATTAACTCCACTTTACCCTCCTTTTGAAACTAATAAAGAATGTTATAAAATTTATAATGTAAAAATATTATAATAAGGCCTTTCCAAAGACCAAATATTTACTATTTTTTCTGTTTGCCTTTGTGGAGGAGTAAATCCCGTAGAAGCAAAGGTTAAAAATATTCCGTAAGTTCTTATCTTTCTGGTAAAAATAACGGATAGTATATCCCTACTCAATATAGATAGAAGTGGGCGAAGGACACTTAGTAAGAGGTTTTTTTGATAATTTTTTAGTATGCTTTACCATCTCTTATCACCTCTGAACAGTGTTCTTTTTATTTTATTTTTATATCAAATAAATTAAATATTGTGTTTACTGTATCTTCGCTACTTCCCATAAATGCCATCATTAGAGTGGATAAAGAAGTATTTGCTCCATCTTTTTTAGTTATTTCTATTATAACAGTTTTATCTTTACCTTCCACTAAAGCTTTAAATTTTTCTAAGAATTTTCTCTCTAAATCTGTTTTCGCTTTTTTTAGTTCCTCATCTATATTCTCAACGACCATCTTTTTCTGTTCTTCAACAGATAAATTTTGTTCTTTTGCTGTCTGTTCCAATATATACTGCATATATCCTTTGTCTTGATATTTGATATGTATCTTATCTATCGTTATTCCTAAAATAAATGGCATATATTTATTAACATTTATATCTTTTTTATCCTTATCATTAATTAATTCCTTAATTAATTCTTTAGACACATTTCCAAATGAAAAACCCAGTTCTAAAGCAAATTTTTTGTAAACATCTGAATAAAAATTAATATTTAATTTTGATTTATCCTTATCATATGCAAATTTATATAAAACATCTCCTTCCAATGTTTCATTTTTATCCTTTATTTTTATTCCCTTTAGCTTTAAACTTGCTGACACAATGGTTTGTAGTTCTTTATCCTTCTTTATATTAGAAATAACCAACTCTTTAATAAATATTGATTGAAGTTTTAAATCTTTTTGACCTATATCTTTCTTAAGTTTTATATCTTTAATAATTAAAGATTGGCTAAGTGGTTCACAATCAACTTCTTCATAAGTGGCAATCTCTTTTAAACCTTTAAATATGTCCTTATAATCTGTTAAAAGCTTTTGCTTACAAACAGATTTAAGAGCAAAATAACCGCCAATTAAGAGAACTAAAATAGAGATAATTGAGATAGAAGTAATAATAATCTTTTTTTGGTTTAAATTTTTAATAACTTTTTCTGTATCCATGTTAAAAACTCCTAAAATTTGTTTTAATTAAATATAATTATTTTTAAGTTTTAAAACAAATAAATCATTAATTCTTTTTTTAACACGATTTCCTCGAGTTCTCTATATAATAAATTTCCGTAATATCTCTTAAAATAGGATATATAAAAGCAATCGAAGATAGGATTAACTCAACAAATTTATTATAGCCAACTAAACTTAGAAAATAACTTTTTAAATAAACTAATGCATATTACTATAGTATCTTTTAAAAGTGGAATAGCCAGATAAGTGAAACAGCACCAATATAGTTACAATCTAAGTTTTCCGCTTTTGTTTCAGTTTAACTGGAGTTTTTTTTATTCCCAAACTAGCGTTAATAATATTAAAATTTAATAATTCTAAAAAGTCCCCTCCCTTTCGGAGGGGAAATGGAGAGGGGAGGAGGTTTGGGGGAGAGAGACAGGAGATTTTTTAATTTACTTTTTATTTCCTTTTTTTGTTAACTAATATAACCAAAGAGAGACCAAATTATGTGAATTAATCGTAAATTTTTGTTAAAAATTGTTAAGCTTAGGGTAAGTTAGGATTAACTATAATATTATAAAGAAAATATTAAAATTAGCAACAATCTGAGAATTATCTAAATAAAATATAAATAGGTGTTAGAAATAAATCAAAAGAGTTATTCCTTTCCTTCACCTTGAATAATAAAATCCCTTTATACATCCTATGCATGTTTCTATTTCTTTTTTTTATTTCATCACCTAAGGTAATATTTATTGTTATACATTAATATTGAATAACTGAAATACCTTGAGAGAGAGATAAAAAAAAGAAAAAAATAGAAATAATAAAAACGAAATAGGAGGTGAGAAATAACACCTCTATTAAAACTACACTATACTCTATCAGAATTCCTCAAAAATTTAGCTGAATTTAAAAATTTAAAAGTATCTGTAGGCAGAAAACCAAAGGTTAATGATTGGGAAATTGGTAATGCTAAAGAAAGAGAGGAGACTAATAATAGACGGGACAATATTAAGTGTAGCGAATGTAAATAGAGCGACAACACACAAGATAAGAAGATTTAGAGGGAAAAATATTGGGTAAAGAAAAAAAGGGAAGTATATACTCCACACTACAATAAAAAAATAGAGATAGAAGAGAAGTATTATGGAGTGTTGGTAATGGTATTAATTGATGAAGAAGGGAATGTATATGATATATGGTATACGGAGGGGAGTAAACACGGAAAAGAAGGATTTATCGTTGTTATCTTTTATCTATATCTTCCTTCTCTTGTTATAAAATAAAG
>QNZF01000017.1 GCA_003978485.1 Persephonella sp. | reverse complement strand
AATTTTAAAGCTATTGGTAAAACTCCCTTTACTGCCCTTAAATCTCCATTTAAGTCTAACTCACCTATAAACGCAAACTCATTAACCTTCTGTATATCAACAACTCCCATTGATGATAGAATACCTATAGATATTGGTAAATCGTACAAAGTTCCCTGTTTTAAAATATCTGCCGGTGCTAAATTAATAATTATCTTTTTATTTGGAAACTTTAATCCTATATTTGAAATTGCAGATTTAACTCTCTCCCTACTCTCTTTTACCGCAGCGTCAGGTAATCCTACAACTAAAAGCTGTGGTAAGCCATTAGATAGATTAACTTCCACATCAACTTTATATCCATCTATACCTAGAACACCACCACTTGTTATTATAGAAAGCATCTTTAAACCCCTTTAAAATCTCTCTTTTTAAACTGTCTCCCTGTTATTCCTTTATAAATTTTCTCTATTATAAAAAATAGTAATATTAAGACTAAACTAGTCCAAAAACTTTCCCTTTGACTTTCCCATTGATACTGTAATAGAAGTAAGAATATTGTCAGCACAATCAAGAAATTAATTGATATTAAAATAGTATTACCTTCAACCTTACCTTTTTTGGCAAGTTTAAAATGGGATATAAGGACAAAAAGATATATTATTAAGAATGTAAAACTTATTAACGCTGATATACTATCTAGGTTATAGAAAGCTGTAAAGATAAAACTTAAAACTGCTGTTATATACAAACCTTCTGGCTCATTAAACCAAACTTTCCTTTCAAATATATCAGGTAATTCTCCTTTCTTTGCCAGTACATAAGCAATATTTGCACCACCGTATAAAGTTGCATTAATTGCTGAAGATGTGGAAAATAGAGCACCGATAGATATAAATAAAAATCCCAAATCTCCAAGAAAGGGTTTAGATGCCTCTGCTAAAGCATACTCTTTAGCTTTAATCAATCCATCAACACCTAAATTTCCTACTGCAACAACTGCGACAGATATATACACAATTGCAACAATTGTTATGCTTATATATATGGCAAGTGGAACATTTTTTTTAGGATTTTTTATATTTTCTGAAGCGTTGGTTATCAAACCAAATCCCATATAGCTTAAAAATAAAACTGACGCTGAGTAAAAGGTATTTAAAATACTGTGAATGTCTAAACTGGGTTTTAAAAAATCTGGTTTTACAGTCCATATTCCAAAAAGAACGAAAGTTAAAAGTATTGATAATTTTGTTAAAACAATCCAAAATTCAGCTTTACCAACTACTTTAGAACCAAAAAAATTTAAAACAGTGAATACTGATATTATACCCGCCTCAATGATTAAAAAAGCTAAACTATTTTTTTCTGATATATTAAACAGTGCCAAAAAATAACCTGCAAAAGCTTTTGCAAAGAGGGATATGGACACAACATAACTGAACCACATTAATATACTTAACGTACCTGTGATAACATTATCACCTATACCCCTCAGTATAAACTCTATAGGACCTGCATTTGATACATATACAGAACCTAACTTTGCATATGAATATGCAACTGAATAGGAAACTATTGCAGATATAACAAAGGCTAGAGGTAGATTTGAACCGCAAATATCAGCTCCAACACCTAATATTGAGAATATACTTGCACCTATCATAGTACCAACTGCAAGGGAAACAGCTTCCCATAATCCCATTTTTTTCTTTTTCATTAACTCTCCCTTTCCCACATATAACCGTATCCTCTAACCGTTTTTATATACTTACCGTAATCCTGAAGTTTTAACCTTAATTTGTTTATATGAACATCTATAGTCCTATCAAAAACATCCATATTATCTTCCCACACAAAATCTAAAATCTGGTCTCTAGACAATGCTTTATTTTTAGAATTGATTAAAGCTAACAAAATTCTATATTCTTTTGTTGTCAGTTTTACAGGTTCACCTCGTAATTTAACTTCTAACTTCTCTTTGTTTATTTCCAAATCACCTTCCTTTATTATTGGAATATCTTTTTTATCAATCTGTGAGTATCTCCTTAAAACTGCCTTTATTCTTGCCAACAACTCCCTTATTGAGAAAGGTTTGGTTATATAATCATCCGCTCCCAGCTCTAATCCTACCACCTTATCTATTTCTGTACTTTTTGCAGTTAACATAATTATTGGTATATGTTCAGTTAAAGGGTCTGTCTTCACCTTCTTACAAAATTCCAATCCGTCTAAATCAGGTAGCATAATGTCCAATATTACTAAATCTGGATTATCAAACTTTATTTTTTCTAAAGGTTCTTTACCGTTGTAAAATGACCTAACTTTATAACCTTCTTTACTTAAATTGTACTTTAGAAGTTCCTGAATGTCCTCGTCATCTTCTATTATGTAGATAAGCGGCATACTTTCTCCCTTAAGTCTTTAATTGGTTATAGAATATAAATTCTTTTGGATTTTATCAATAATAGTTTCTATCTCTCTTAATTTATCATCAGGAAGTTTTTTAAGATTTTCATACTTTTCTAAAATATTACCTATCTTTAAAATATCGTATCTTACATTGTTTAATATATCTTTATTTTCTATTGATGATACATAATAAGCCTTGTTTGAAGCATATAACGCAGATACTAAATATTTTTTAGTAAGTGATAAATCTATTCTTAAAGATATTTTAGCTTTATATATATACTCCTTAGCTAAAACAACAAATAAATTTTCCCTAAAGGCTAATCTTTCCAATGGAGATATTGCTAACTCTAAAGATTTTTGAGCTTTTATATAACTTTTTGCCTTTATATGGTCTTTTGCAGATGCTATTAAATTTTTAGCTGTATTTATGTTATCGTCTATTAAAGGAATTTTGATAGTGTATTTAATCGTTTCCAATTTATCCTTTATCTTTTGATTTCTTTTCATTGGAGCTATCTGAAGCAAACTATCAATACTTTTTCTTATATATTGGTAGTTAGATAAATTCCCTGCCAATTCCTGTAAACCGACATCTATTCCCTTCAGGTTTAAAGTATAATCTTCTTCTGGAAATAACTCTATCATCTTTATGGTAGCTTCTATTTCTCTTTTTATGAGATAAGATGGAGAGTACTGACCTGCCTCATTTAAAAAATATAATGCCCCATCTAAATACATATAAACTTCTTTTCTAATAACTTTTTTCTTTTTTAAAGCTCTCTGAGCATCCAGTATAAGATTTAATGCTCTTGTTGTATAAACTTTTATATTATAAGCTTGATTTTCAGTTAAACCTTCATTTAGATAGATACTGTTTACACTTGCAGAGTAGGAAAATTTAAAAATTATCACAGATAAAATAAAAACTAGGATTAAATTTAACCTTTTCAACATATTCAAACCTCATTTAATAAAAGATTTCCAAAATTAAATTTAAAAGAAAAAATAGAAGAAAAAAGGATGATTTAACAAATTTTTATATTTGCTAAAAATTTTTTAGTCTTCTCTGCCACATTTTCGGGAGTAAATCCAAACTCTCTCATTAATACATCTCCCGGTGCAGATGCTCCAAATCTGTCTATCCCTATAATATAACTGTTATCACCTACAATTTCCTTCCAACCAAATGAAACTCCTGCCTCAACAACAACTTTAGGAATATCTTCAGGTATTACCTTTTTTCTGTAATCTTCAGTCTGTTCTTTAAATATTTCCCAAGAAGGCATAGATATAACTCTAGCTTTTATTCCATCCCTTTTTAACAACTCTTTAGCTCCCAATACAACACTGACTTCTGAACCTGTTCCAATTAGAATAACATCAGGATTTTCTTCGTCATCTAATATGTAAGCTCCTCTCTTTACACCTTCAGATATTGGATACTTTTTAGGGTCTAAAACTGGAACGTTTTGTCTGGTTAGTATTAACATCACAGGCTTTTTTCTACTTATAGCCAACTTCCAAGCCTCAACTGTCTCATTTGCATCTGCAGGTCTTATAACGGTTATATTAGGCATAGCTCTAAAACTCATTAATTGCTCAATTGGTTGATGGGTTGGACCATCTTCACCTACACCTATACTGTCATGAGAAAAAACGAATATAGAGTGTATATCCATTAAGCCAGCCATCCTTATAGCAGGTCTCATATAGTTAGAGAATACGAAGAATGTAGCTCCAAAAGGAATTAGTCCACCGTGTAAAGCCATACCGTTAACTACAGCCCCCATAGAGTGTTCCCTTATACCGTAATGTATATTTCTACCTGATGGATTATCACAGTAAAAATCCCCTTTGCCTTTTAAAACCACTTTGTTAGAAGGTGCTAAATCTGCGGAACCGCCTATCAAATTAGGTAATTTATCTGCTAAAATATTTAAAGTATCTCCTGAAGCTGTTCTTGTTGCTATCTTTTTAGATGTGTCAGTATAGACTGGCAAATCTTTATCCCAACCTTCAGGTAATTCTCCGTTAACAAACTGTTTAAATTTCTTTGCCAATTCTGGGTATGCCTTTTCATACTCTTCAAAAAGTTTATTCCAACTTTCCTCTAATTCCCTTCCCCTCTCTATAGCCTTTCTAAAATGGTTTAAAGCCTCTTCAGGTATGTAAAACATTTTATCTTCAGGAAATCCAAAAAATCTTTTTGTTGCCTTTGCTTCCTCTTCAGATAAAGGTGCTCCGTGAACTGCAGGATTATCCATTTTAGGAGAACCATAACCGATATGTGTTCTAACCCTTATTATAGATGGTTTTTCTTTTTCCGCCTGTGCTTCCTTTATTGCGTTGTATATAGCTTTCAAATCGTTTCCATCTTCAACATTTAGAACCTGCCAACCTAAAGCCTTAAATCTCATATCAACATCTTCATCCCAAGCTAAATGTGTATCACCTTCTATTGTTATATGGTTGTCATCGTAGAGGTATATTAACTTTCCTAGTTTTAATCTTCCTGCTAAAGCTGCCGCCTCGTAAGATATTCCTTCCATTAAATCTCCGTCGGAAACCATAACATAGGTGTAATGATCAACTATATTAAATCCTTCCCTGTTGAAATAATTTGCCAAATAACACTCTGCTAATGCCATGCCGACACCCATAGCAAAACCTTGACCTAAAGGACCTGTAGTCGCCTCAACTCCCGGCGTTAATCCATATTCTGGATGCCCCGGTGTTTTACTTCCTAACTGTCTAAATCTTTTTAACTCTTCCAAAGGTAAATCAAATCCGTAGAGATGTAATAATGAATAAAGCATTGCTGAAGCATGTCCTGCAGATAGAATAAATCTGTCCCTGTTAAACCAGTTAGGATTTTTAGGATTAAATCTTAAAAATTTATCCCATATAACGTATGCAATTGGAGAAGCTCCTAAAGGCATTCCCGGATGTCCAGACTTTGCCCTTTGGATTTGGTCTAAAGATAAAATCCTTATAGTATTTACACAAAGCTCATCTATATTTACCTTTTCCATTCTTCTACCTACAACTTTTAATTAACTTTAAATATTTTAAATGATAATTAGAATGTATAATAATTAAAAAGATTTTTAAGGAGGAGTATAAATGGCTATAACTGTTAGAATACCTACCGCTTTGAGAAGACTTACACAGGGACAAGGAGAGGTACAGATAGAGGCATCTAACATTGGAGAGTTAATAGATAAATTGGAAGAAGAATTTCCCGGAATAAAGGACAGATTAGTTGAGGCTAACGGAGAGATTAGAAAGTTTGTTAACTTCTTCGTTAACGATGAGGATATAAGATTTTTAAAAGGTAAAGATACAGAACTAAAGGACGGAGATGTTGTTTCAATAATTCCTGCAATAGCTGGAGGCTTACTCTAAAAGCCTTTCCTTTTCCATTATGATAAATAAAATAAAAGCTTACGCCGATTTAATAAAGTTTTCCCATACAATATTTGCGTTACCGTTTGCAATATCTGCAATTTTAATAGTTGAAAAAGGTATACCATCTTTTTATAAGCTGTTTTGGGTTATTCTGGCTGTTGTATCTGGAAGAACTGCAGGAATGTCGTTTAATAGATTTTTTGATTTACCATTTGATAAATTAAATCCTAGGACTAAAAACTGGGCATCTGTTAAAGGATTAGTTAAACCTACAGAGATATTAATACTTGCCATTTTTTCTTCAGTCGTATTGATTTACTCTGCTTACAAACTAAACGAACTTGCCTTTTATCTGTCTCCCATAGCTTTGCTACTGCTAATCTTGTATCCACTTGGAAAGAGATTTACCAACTTTGTACATCTATTACTTGGTGCAGTTTATTTTATTATTCCAATTGCCGTTGAAGTGGCATTAAAAGGAGTTGTTTCACTGTCTTCCATATTTTTAGGGCTTGGGATGGCTTTTTGGGTGGCAGGGTTTGATATATTCTACTCTTTACAGGATGTAGATTTTGATAGAAAGATAGGTCTCCATTCAATACCTGCAAAGTTTGGGATAGGAAAGGCTATACTTTTTGCCAGATTTTTTCATATATTAACATTTATATTTTTAATCTTAACTGGACTGTTTGCAAATCTGGGAATAGTTTACTATATAGGCTTAATCATACTAACTGCATTCTTAATATATGAACATACTTTAATAAAAGAAAATGATTTATCAAAAATTAATAAAGCCTTTTTTAATATTAACGGAATTATAAGCATATTATATATGGTATTTGTTGCATTGGATATTTTTATAAAAACTTAAAGAGAAAGTAGAAAGATGTTTGATTACAAAAAGGACACAATTGTAGCTAATGCTACTCCCCTTATACCTTCCGCTGTAGGTATAATCCGTATCAGTGGAGAGGATGCCTTAGATATAGGGAAAAAAATATTCAGTTTGCCTAAAAATAAAGATATTAAACCTAGATATGCTCATTTTGGAAAAATATTAGATAGTGAAGGAAATATAATTGATGAAGGTCTATTAATATATTTTAAAGCTCCAAATAGTTTTACAGGAGAGGATGTAGTTGAGATATATCCACATGGAAGTGTTCCAGTTATAAAAAGGATAATATCTGAATGTATTAAGCTAGGTTGTAGATTTGCCGATAGGGGGGAGTTTACTAAAAGGGCTTTTTTAAATGGGAAGATAGATTTAACTCAAGCTGAAGCTATAGCAGAACTTATAAACGCAAAAACGGAAAAAGCGTCAAGGTTGGCGGTAAATATTTTAGAAGGTAGATTATCAAAAAAGATAAATAGTTTAAAAAATTCTCTCCTAGAGTTATTGTCTTATATTGAAGCAGAGTTAAACTTTCCTGAAGATGTTGAACCTATATCTGATAGCTTGATAAAGGAAAAGCTGGAAGATGTTTTAAAAGGTATAGATGAGTTATTGAAAACATATAAAAAGGGAGAGTTGATAAGGGAAGGTATAAAACTGGCTATAGTAGGAAGACCAAATGTTGGTAAGTCTTCATTATTCAATGCCTTAGTTGGTTACGAAAGGGCTATTGTTTCAGAGTATGAAGGTACAACGAGAGATTTTATAGAAGAGATGGTATCAATAAAAGGTATACCTGTTAAGTTGTTAGATACTGCAGGTATAAGGGATACACAGAATAAGGTGGAAAAAATAGGAATAGAGAAAGCTAAAGAAAAAATAAAAGAGGCTGATATAGTTTTATTTGTTTTCGATGCTTCAAAGGGTATTACAGAGGAAGATTTAAAAATATACAATGAGATAAAAGATAAAAATCCAATAATTGTTGGAAATAAAATTGATTTAATAAAAGATAATAAAAAGCTTGATATTTTGAAGGAAAAGTATTATTTTAAAAATATCATTTTTGTCAGTAGTAAAACCGATTTAAATCTAAATCTGTTAGAAGAGGAAATATTCAAAAGGCTAGGTTTATTAGAAGAAAGAGACGAGGAGGTTTATATAAACTTAAGACATTACAATCTTTTAAAAAAATCAAAGGAAAAGATAGAGGAAATCTTGGAAAATTTAGAGGAAGTTTTAAGTTTTAAAGAGTTGTTAATCCTTGATTTAAGAGAAGCACAAAACTATTTAGAGGAAATAATAGGAGTAATAACAACTGAAGATATTCTCGGAAATATTTTTCAAAACTTCTGTATCGGAAAATAAAAAATTTTTTATATATAAATAATTAATAAAAGGAGGCGAAGGTTTAGTATGGCTACAGAAAAAATTGTAGAGGAAAAAGTAAGTGTAAACGGCGAAAAGTCAAATAGCTGTAAAGAAGAAATTCTCCAATCCCAAACTCAAACTAATTCAAAAACTCAAACAAAAAGTTTCAAAGATAATATAACTTTGGATAAATTAAAAAAATTAACATTATCTGAACTTCAACAGTTAGGTAAAAAAATAGGTTTACAGAGGACAACAGGTTTAAAAAAACAGGAATTAATCACACGTATCTTAGAAAAGAAGGCAACAGATGAAGGACTAGATTTTATTAAAGGTGTTTTAGAGATTATAAATGAAGGTGGATATGGTTTTATCAGGTCTTTAGAGAATAATTATGCCCCCCACTCTACAGATATTTATGTATCTCCTGCCCAGATTAAAAAATTTGGATTAAGAACAGGGGATTATATTATTGGTATAGCAAGGCCACCTAAAGACAATGAGAAGTACAGGGCTTTAGTAAAGCTTGAGGCTGTAAATACGATAGAACCTGAAAACGCAAGAAGAAGACCTATTTTTGATAAACTTATACCATTTCATCCAACAGAAAGATTTAATCTTGAGTATGAACCTTCAGATTTGTCAACTAGGGTTGTAAGTCTAATATCTCCTATAGGAAAAGGTCAGAGAGGGTTAATTGTAGCACCACCTAAAGCTGGTAAAACTGTATTAATTCAAAGATTAGCAAAAGCTATAATAAAAAATCATCCTGAAGTCCATTTAATAATCTTACTTATAGATGAGAGACCTGAAGAAGTTACAGAGATGAGAAGAATAGTAGGTGAAGGGGCTGAAGTTGTAGCATCAACTTTTGATGAACCACCTGAAAGACATATGCATGTTGCAGAGCTAATAGTTGAAAGGGCTAAAAGATTGGTAGAGCTAGGTCAAGATGTTGTAATTCTTTTAGATAGTATAACAAGATTATCTAGGGCTTCGAACTCAATAACTCCACCTACTGGAAGGGTTTTATCTGGTGGTTTGGAAGCAACGGCTTTACATAGACCTAAAAAGTTCTTTGGAGCGGCAAGAAATATTGAAGATGGAGGAAGTTTAACTATTTTAGCAACTGCTTTAATAGAAACAGGTTCAAGAATGGATGATGTTATATTTGAAGAGTTTAAAGGTACTGGAAATATGGAGTTATATCTGGATAGAAGACTTATGGAAAGAAGAATATTCCCTGCAATCAATATAGCTAAGTCAGGCACTAGAAAAGAGGAGTTATTGGTTGAAGACTGGGAATTACAGAGATTATGGATACTTAGAAAGTTTTTATCAACTATGGATGAAGTAGAAGCTATGGAGTTTTTATTAAATAAACTTTCTAAATTTAAAACTAATAAGGAATTTTTACTATCTATGAATAGTTAGAGGTTAATATATGATAATAGCTATAGATGGTCCTTTAGGAGTAGGTAAAAGCTCCGTCGCTAAAGAAGTTGCCAAAAGATTAGGTTTTACATATATAGACACAGGAGCTATGTACAGGGCTTTAGCCCTTAAAACTTTAAAGGAAAATATAGACATAAATGATAAGAAAAAATTATTAAATCTTTTAGAAAACATAGATATACAGTTAGATTATACAGATGGAGTATTAAAAGTTTTTCTAGACGGTAAAGATGTATCTAACGAGATAAGAATGGAAGAAGTATCTAAAAGAGCTTCAGAAGTGGCTTCAATAAAGGAAGTTAGAGATTTTATGGTTAATCTCCAAAGGAAGTACGGAAATAAATACAAAAATATAGTTATAGAAGGTAGAGATACAGGAACGGTAATATTCCCAAATGCAGACTTAAAGATATTTTTAACTGCACCTTTAGAAGTTAGAATTGAAAGAAGATATAAACAGTTATTAGAAAAAGGATTTAAAGTTGACTACGATGAGTTTGTAAAAAATTTTAAAGAAAGAGAGCACAGAGACAACACGAGGAAAATAAATCCGTTAAGACCTGCAGAAGACAGCATAATTATAGACAGCGGTAATATGACATTTGAAGAAGTTGTAGAAGAAATAACACATTTATCTAAGAAGGTATTGTCATAGGAGAGATATTAATAATGCAGAAATTACCAAAAAGGAAAATAGATAAGTTTTTAGGAAAAATACAAAATGCTAGAAGCATAAAAGAGTTAAAGAAAGCTGTAGATAATCTATTTAGCTATTCTTATATAAATAGCGATATAA
>QNZF01000031.1 GCA_003978485.1 Persephonella sp. | reverse complement strand
AAAATATAAAGTTCTTAAATTTTGAAAATTATCTTGCAAATTATATAATTTGCTTACAAAATGTATATAATACAATGCAAATTTTAAGGAAAATCTGCTTTGCTTTTTCCTATCTGTAAGTGTGCCAGAATTTTAAATATTATAAGGAGCTTTTAGAAAAAGCTAAGCTAATTGATGAAAAGGATAATAGAATTATTGATTTAATTGGAGACATAAATGAGAGAAAAAGTATTAGTAAATTTTGATTATAAATATCCAAAAATACAAAAGCTTCTAAAAGAAATAATAAAAATTTTAGAAAAGGATATTAAATCCCCTTTTAAACTCTATATTTTTGGTTCTTTTGCCACTGGAAAAGCAAGTTATTTCTCTGATTTAGATTTAGCTTTAGAAACAAAAAAGGATTTACCTATCAGTGATTTACATAAAATAAAAGAAGAAATTGAAAATTTAAGAACATTGAGAAAAATTGATTTCGTTTACTTGAATAAAGCTCCAGAAAACCTGAAAAAAGTTGTGAAAAAAGAAGGAGTTTTGATTTATGGCTCTGAAAGATAGACTAAAAGAGTATGAAAAATGTTTAAAAAAATTTGAAGAAGTTTTAAACATTCCAGAAAACGAATTTATAAGAGATAGTGCAATAAAAAGATTTGAGCTTTGTTTTGAGCTTGGATGGAAAACTTTAAAAGATTATTTGAATGAAGAAGGGATTTTTTGCAGGTCTCCAAAAAACTGTTTAAAGGAGGCTTTTTCTATAGGATTAATAGATGATGAGGATGAATGGCTTTTAATTTTAGAAGATAGAAATTTAAGCGTTCATACTTATAATGAGGAACTTGCAGAGGATATCTATAAAAGACTATCCAAGCATTTCAAAGCTATGAAAACTCTTTTAAAAAGAATTAAAGAAAATATTTAGACAATGGAGCAAATTTACGCTAAGATTTACTTTAAAAATAATGTAGATATTCTGGAAACATTAGAATAACACACAGGAAACCTATTAAAAGAATTAGAAAAACTAAGAAGCTTATACAAGAATAAGTTTAATGATTTAGGTATCAATGAAAACTTCTGGAAGGCTCTTAAAACTGCCTGTTTACTTCATAACCTTGGGAAAGTATCTTCACACTTTCAAAAAAGGTAAAAAAAATAAAAAAGAAAAAATTTTATTTAAAATGGATAACCTCTTCACATCTATAGCTACCACCTTTGTTTGATTGTTTACAGCCTCTTTTATATATCTTTGTAGCCTTATCTTCATCTACGACAGTACCATAACCATACTGATACATAATAGCTAGATTTTTACAAGCTAAAGAAGAACCCATATCACAAGCTTTTTTGTAATATTTCATAGCTTTATCGTAGTCTTTTTTTACACCGTATCCAAAGTAATAAAAAGAACCTATGTTATTACAACTTACAGCTTCACCTTTATCACAAGCCTTTTTAAATAGATTATAAGCTTTTCTAAAATCTTGTTTTACACCATATCCATAAAAATACATTAATCCTAAATTATTACATCCTAAAGGGTCACCCATATAACAGGCTTTAAGAAAAAATCTTTTAGCTTCCGTATAATCTTCTTCAGATATAAAGTAATTGCCTATATCTACACATATATTTCTATTACCAGACATACATTTATGTATAGACTTTTGTAAATTAGCAGGAGTTATATAATATTTTTTTCTTTTCTTTAATTTTTTAAATGCTTTTGATAAATCTTCACAGGCTGGAGATAGACCTAAATTACAAGCTTCTTTTAAACTTTTTACAGCTTTTCTTAAATCTTTTCCTACACCTTTACCATGTAAATAAATCAATCCTAGGTTGTGGCAGGCTGTAGGTTCCTCCAAATCGCAAGCTTTTTCGTAATACTTAATTGCCTCTTGATAATCTTGTTTAATTCCATCTATTCCGTGATAGTAAAGAGTAGCTAAATTGGTACATCCTCTCGGCTCATTTAAATAACAACTTTTCCTAAAGTAAAACTCCGCTTTTTTAAATTTTTCCTTTGAAACAAAATATTTCCCAAGCTCCAAACAGGATATACCATTACCTAAATTACACTCATCTGTACATATCTTTAAAACATTTATTTTGGCATTAACATTTCCATTAAGATACTTTTTACATTTAGATTGTTCTGTTGTCTGCTTACCCCTAACTTCCACATTAACATTATTGAACTTTAATTTTACTTCTTCAGCTAAAGATATATTTTGAAAAGCAGTTGGTAGAAAAGTTACCGCTAATAATAAAGTTTTTAATCTCATAACAATCCCCTTGTTTATAGAATTCTACTTTATAGATATATCCGATTGTAACAATTAGTCAATTTGTAAGTCTTTGCTAACTAATTTTACAATATAAAACCAAAACCAAAAAAGAGTAGTAATTCAGACATAGGAAAAGCTTCCTTAATATAACCTTAGATTAATCGTTTTATTAATCCAAATATTTTTTCTTTTTTCTAAAACCTTTTTAATCCTTCCGTATTATCTTTTATTAATTCTCTTTCTATAATCCTATTTTTTTTATTTTTCACTGATTGTAGTTTCATCGTAGTAATTTACACATTGAATTGATTGATTTTTAACCGCCAAATCTTAGTTGTGAGGCTAAATATACAATAATCAATGCAATTATTAGGTTTATAACTCCTATTATTCTTGCACCTTTTCTATACTTTTCGTTTTTATCTGACCTGAGACCTAAGAATATATCGTGAAATATTGCCAATATAGAAGTCAAAAAGAATAAATATACTTTATGTTTTAATGTAAAAAGGTAAGAATTATCTTTAGTGGCGGTAAAAATATCTGTGAAACTGTAGTTTAAACTGTGTAAATTGCATACTCCTGTTATGAAAAGAATAGGTAAACCTATAAAAGTTCCAACTATACTGTATCTAATTCCTACTTTTTTAAAAATTTCAACACTATTTGGTAAATTTCTAACATAAGGAGCTAAAACTATAGCCATAAAGAGCATTCCACCCAGCCATAGAGAGGCAAAAACTAAATGTATAAAAAGACATATTTCCTTCATTTTATTTTTATATCAGATATTTTTATAAAAGTTGCACCTTTAGATAACATTTCATCAACTGCTCTTTCAACATCTCCTTCCTTAAGATTAACTCCCTTTATACCATCCTCTAAAACAAAAGCCTGATAACCTAGATTTAAAGCCCCTAGGACAGTATTTTTTACGCAGTAATCTGTGGCTACACCACCTACAAAAACTCTTTTTATTCCCCTTTCCTTTAATAAATTATCTAACAAAGTTCCTTGAAATCCTGAGTATGCATCAAAATCTTCGGATGTGCCCTTAGAGATAATAAATTTATTATCAAGTGGAATGAATAAATCTTTATGGAATTTAGCACCCTCCGTTTCCTTTACACAGTGAGGTGGCCATATACCTCCATAACCTTTAAAGGAAATATGGTTTTCAGGATGCCAATCTCTAGTAAAAAACACAGGATTACCGTTCGAAAAAAACATTTTTATATAATCATTTAATCTGGGAATAATTTTATCTCCATCTTTAACAGGTAAAACTCCGTTAGGCATAAAATCATTTTGCATATCAACAACAATCAAAGCGTCTAAAGGAGTTATCTTTAACATTTCTAACTCCTCCTAAATTCTAACTACCATACAGGTTGTAGCCTTTTTAACCCCTTTAATTGAGTTAATATCCCTTATAACAACCTTACCTATTTCGTTTTGGTCTTCACCTTCAATAAACACTATGATGTCATAAATTCCCGTTACCACATCTGCAGATAAAACATTTTTTATTTTAGATAACTCCTCTAAAACATAAGGTATTTCAACAGGTTCAGCCTCTATCAAAACATACGCTTTAGCTCTATCTTTTAAATCAACATCTTTAAATAACTCCTCAAATGCTAAGGGTGTTTCTGCAGTCTGTTTTTTATCTTCCATTTTCTTTCTCCTGTAAACTTCTTTTTATTCCTTCTAAACTTCCTATTACAGCCCCTTCTATAACAGAAAATCCTTTTTTTACTATTTCTTCTATTTTATCTATTACCTCAATAATTTTCTCACTTTCCATAAATTCCTTTTTTTCTTTCTCTCCCTTTAATTCCTCTATCTCTTTCTTTAATTTTTCTATTTCTTCAAGTAATTTTTTCATATCATCCATTTTATTAAACCTCATATAATTAATTCTGAAATTTATTATAATACTAAAATTAAAGTTGGTAATATATAAAAACTGTTTTAAATTTAATAAATGGTAAAAACTTCTGATTACACTTAATTGACTTTTTCTTTTATTATTGCTAATATTATATAGCCTGTTGGCCAGGTAGCTCAGTTGGTAGAGCATACGGCTGAAAACCGTAGTGTCGGCGGTTCGATTCCGCCCCTGGCCATTCTATAAAATAAATATGATTAAAATCAATTGAAAGCTTTATTTATTTTTGCTAATTTATTATTAGTAATAATAACTAATATTGATAATGAGGTGCTGAAAATGGTTAAGAAAAAAGTTGCAATAGGAACTCTGTCCATAATGCTCCTAGGAAGTAGTTCCTTTGCTAACGATATGGAGCTTCTAAAGAAGGCAAAAACATACTTTAAGCCATTACCTAAAGAAATACCTGCACCTAAGGATAACCCTACAACTAAGGAAAAAGTAGAACTTGGAAAAAAACTTTATTATGACCCTAGATTATCTTTAAGTGGTGTTATCAGTTGTAATACTTGTCATAACTTAGCAAGTTTTGGAGTTGACAATGTACCAACAGCTTTAGGACACAAATTTTTAACAGGTGGAAGGAATTCACCTACAGTATTAAATGCAGGTTTCCATATAGCACAGTTTTGGGATGGAAGGGCAAAAACTTTAGAAGAGCAGGCAAAAGGTCCTATATTAGCCCATGTAGAAATGGCTATGCCAAATCCTGACTTTGTTGTCTTGAAATTGAAAACCATACCGGGATATGTAAAAGAGTTTAAAAAAGTTTTTCCTAATTCACCTGACCCTATAACTTATGATAATGTTGCAAAGGCTATAGCAGCTTTTGAAAGAACTTTAACCACACCTTCCAGATTTGATAAGTTCTTAAAAGGTGACACAAACGCTTTAACTAAGAAAGAAAAAGAAGGTTTAAAACTATTTATAGATAAAGGTTGTGCAGGTTGTCATAATGGGGTTGCAGTAGGCGGTGGAATGTTTGCTAAATTTGGTATAGTTAAACCATATCCAACAGCAGATTTAGGAAAATACAAAATAACTAAAAAAGAACAGGATAAGTTTGTGTTTAAAGTGCCATCTTTAAGAAATATAGCTATGACTTATCCTTACTTCCACGATGGGCAGGTTTGGGATTTAAAGAAAGCCGTTAAAATAATGGGAGAAACACAGTTAGGGATAAAACTTACAGATGATGAAGCAGATAAAATTGTTGCATTCTTGAAAAGTTTAACAGGTAAAATACCAGAAGATGCTTTAAAACTTCCTGTATTACCTCCATCAACTCCAGAAACTCCAAAACCTAGAGCTAACTAAAGCTCTCCCCTCCTCCCCCTCCCATTTTTCTTTTTTTAGAAAAAATATGTTAAAAATTATGTTTTGTAAGCTCTAAATGTTATTCAATATAAAATGTTAAATAAAGAAACGATAAGGATAATTATGGAAAATATAGCAAAAAAATTAGAAGAATTAGATGAACTTCTCGCTCAACACACAATATATATATCAAATGTAAAAAGGGCTTTAAATCATAAAACTGAATTTCAACATAAAAACTGCCACGAGTGTAAATTTGGTCAAGTATTAGATAAAGATATTCTTCCTTTAAAGGATGAACTTCCAGAAGATATAAGAGAGATAATAAACGAGATAGAAAGATTACACTGTGATTTCCATAACATAATATCAAAGGTTGATACAAAAAGGGCTTCCGAAGAAGATTTTAAAACATTAGAAAAAGTGGATAGAGAAATATTTTTACAACTTTTATCAAAAATCTTAAAATTAAAAAGAGTAGTAAAAAAATAAGAGAATTTTTCTCTTATTCTTCTATATTATCATCACTAAATTTTTTTAGGAAATCACAAGTTTCAAATGTATTTTTATTTTTAGATTTTATAGATAAAAAACTAGTTTTTGAGATTAGATTTTGTCTATACATATTTTCTATTTCAAAACAAGCTTCACAACAGTTTTTACTACAGTCTAAAGAAAAATACTTTACAGCTTTTTTAGGATTAGATTTTATCAAAAAGATTGTTCCCAATGAGTAGCATCCTCCACAGTAATCCTCGTGATTTTTTACAGATAACTCACATGCCTTTTTGAAATAATAAATAGCCTTTTTTTCATCTTTAGGTAAATTTCCATAACCATTAATAAAAAAGTCTCCAACATTATAGCAAGATACAGAATTGTTTAATTTTTCACAGCCTATTTTAAACAGTTCAAAGGCTTCTTTATATCTTTCAAATGAGAAAAGTATTGAAGCGGCAGTATTACAACCTTCAGCATCTCCCTTTAAACATTCAGTCTTAAACTGTTTAATTTCTAAATTTGCACTTTCTTCAATATCTTCTCCAAAACTTGTTTTTATTGGAATTATCAAGATAAAAAAAATTAAAAATTTTATTATCTGAATTTTAGGAAATTTAAACATTCCCTTCCTCCCAATTCAAGCTGTTGTTAATAACTAACTTTTTATAATATACAAAAGTCTGAGTTTATAAAAGTATGTATACTTGAAAAATAGAAAAAACCTTTAATTATAAATATTGCAAAAGAATAAATAATGAATTTATTACTAATTAAGCTAAATTTTAGTGAAAATTGTATTTAATTTTACGGTATTTAAATTAGGTTATTATATTCAAGAAGAATATAGGGGGATAAAAAATGAGTATTTTTAGAAAATTATTAATAATCCTTCTAGCTATATATGGAATATCTCTTGGAGATGTAAAGATAGCTCCCAAATTTACTTTAAAAGATGTTAACAATGAAATTATAGAATTGAATAATTTTAAAGATTATAAACTTATTCTGTTAGCTTTTATAAATCCTAACGATAAAATAGCTTTAAATCATCTTAAAGATATAGCTAGAGAATTCCAAAGGAATAAAGATTTAAAAGTTATTTTAATTTTAACAAAACTTGATATGTCTCCTATAGAACTTAATAATTTTGTAGCCATAAATAATCTGGACAGATTAAACATTATAGTTTTAAAAGGTGATGGTTGGATTATGAAAGCTTATTCTATAAAAAGAGATAGAAATAGTTATTTTTTCATAGCTAAAGTTGGTAAGGATTTTATAATTTTAAAAAGATTTGATGAACCTATTGATATATTGAAAGTAAAAACATTTATAAGAAAAACATTAAGATAATTAGACCACTCCGCTTTTTAGTATGTCGTGGAGATGTATTAACCCAATAGGTTTTTTATTTTCTACAACAGGCAAAACAGTTATATTATATCTTTCCATTATCTCTAATGCTTCTAAAACTAATTTGTTTCCATCTATATACTTGGGATTTTTTGTCATAATATCTTTAGCTTGACTTTTGTCAATACTTCCACCTTTATTAATAAATCTTCTTAAATCTCCATCAGTAATAATGCCTATAAGATTACCTTCTTTATCATCTATAATAAAGGTAGCTCCAAAACCTTTTTCAGACATAACTAAGACTGTGTTTTTCAATGATGTATTTGGATAAACGATAGGTATCTTTTCTCCTGTATGCATTATTTCTTTAACTTTCATCAATTTTTTGCCTAAACTTCCTCCGGGGTGATATTTGGCAAAATCCTCTGCAGTAAAGCCTCTCATCTCAAAGACAGCAACTGCAAGGGCATCACCTAAAGCTAATGTTGCAGTTGATGTTGAAGTGGGAGCTAAATTTAACGGACAGGCTTCCTTTTTCACATTTAAAAATAGATGTATATCACTGTGTTTTGCTAAACTAGAATTAGGATTGTTAGTTATGGATATTATCTTGTTTCCCCATCTCTTTATAGTTGGAATAATAGCCATAAGTTCAGGAGTTTCTCCGCTATTAGATATTGCCAATATTGTGTCTTCTTTAGATATAACTCCCAAATCTCCATGTATTGCCTCTGCAGGATGTAAAAAAAAGGCTGGCGTCCCAGTTGACGAAAATGTGGCAGATAACTTCTTACCTATCAATCCAGATTTTCCCATTCCAGTTATTATAAGTTTACCTTTTGTATTTAGTATAAGATTAACAGCATCTACAAAAGATTTATCTAATGTTTCTATTACGGATAAAATAGCTTCTTTTTCTTCATTTAAAACTTTCTTTCCTATTTCTAAAGGATTTTTATCCATTTCTTATTCCTCTTTTAACTCCTCAACTTCATAATTTTGCTCTAAGAAGTTATTAATATTATTGTTACAGCTACAATTATCACAATTTTTCTCAACTTTTATAATCTTTATATCTTTTTCTTTTATCTCGTTAAATGGAATTGTGTACTTATTGCCTTCTTCATCTACAAGCTCTACAATCTCCCTTATAAAATCTTGATTTTTTACATTAAAAATTTTCCCATCTATTTCAATCGTTGAGTTAACAGGTGGAAGTTCTCCTTTCATCTCATAATTTTCTTTCTCAAATGACAAACAACACATTAATCTGCCACAAATTCCAGTAAATTTGGAAGGTATAGGTGGTAAATTTTGCTCCTCTATCATCTCTATATTAACTGTTTCAAACTTATCCATAAAATTATTACAACAACAGGTATTACCACAAATTCCTACCGCACCTAAAATTTGCACTCCATCCCTTACACCAACCTGCCTCATCTCTATTCTTAGCTTTAACCTTTTAGCCAGTTCTCTAACTAACTCTCTAAAATCAACTCTACTTTCAGATACATAATAAAAAAGTATTTTAGAACGGTTTAAAGGTATATATGCCTTTAACAAATTCATCTTCAGATTAAATTTTTCAGCTAAATTTTTACATAACCTTAAGGCTTTATTTGCTTCTAATTCATGTTGTTTAAATGTATAAAAATCTTTTTTATTGGCTTTCCTTAAAAATTTGTACTTACTTTCCTCATCACCATAATAGGATATTTCACCTAAAATCTTTACAAGTTCTTCTCCTTTCTCAGTTTCAATAACTATATAACTTTTTCCTTTGAGAATTAAAGGAACATTAAAAATATCATCAAATTTGTTTGTATCTAAAAATCTAATACGATAATTTTTTTTTATTTCTTTTTTCTTTTTCCTCTTCTTTCTCAAATCTATGTAATAGACCATTACTGACCTCTCAATTAATCAAAATGTTCAGAATAATAATATATTTTTTTACATTTAAAACAAGGACTTTTGATTTTTAAAAGATTTAATGAAGAAAAGAAGATTTATTTTTCTATCGGTAATCCCTTTTCCTTCCAAGCAATTATGCCACCATCCATATTAAAAACCTTAAATCCTAGATTTGATAAAATCCTAGAAGCCATAACGCTTCTGTTTCCGCTTCTACAGTAAACTATAATCTTTTTATCTTTATACTGCTTTAATTCATCAATTTTATCTTTCAACTGATTTAAAGGTATAAGTATTGCCCCTTTTATATGACCATCATTTTTATACTCTTCATAGGTTCTAACATCTAAAACAACTACATTTTTATCTTTATTGAGCCATTTATAAGCCTCTTCAGGAGAAATCCTTTCAAAATTGGCAAATATGTAGCCTTTTATATATAAAAAATATAAAACAAACAAAATTAATCCTATACCTAAGGCTATATCAAATTTAGAAAATTTTATTTTTTTCAATCTATTTCCTCTCTAAATTAGACTTTTGTATATAACTATCTTAACATTTTAGTTAAAAGGAAATTAATGATAAATTTTTATTATATTTTCACCGTCAATAGATAGATTGGTTAAGGAACAGATTGGGAAATAATTTTAAAATTTGGAGAGAAAGTTGAATAGAGTAAAAGTATCTATAGGACACAGTGGTAATCTTGATAAAGCCATAAATAAAGCCTTAGAAAAAGTTAAAAATCCAAATTTAATTATTGTTTTTTTCTCTCCTAAATTTAATCCTAATGAGATATACACTAAGATTAGAGATAAAGTTGGAAAGAATACGGAAATTATAGGAACTTCCACTGCAGGTGAGATTTCCAATGAGACAGATTGCTCAGTGCATACAGTATCTATTGCCGCAATAGAGAGCCCATATATCAATATTGGAGTAGGTGTTGGTAAAGACTTATCTAAGAATATACTTTACGCAACAGAACAGTCAATTATAGAAGCTACTAAATCCTTAGATAAAAACAAGAGAATGACAACTATAAATATTCTACAACGGGCGTACATAAAGAAATCTTTACATGAATTGTTAAG
>QNZF01000007.1 GCA_003978485.1 Persephonella sp. | reverse complement strand
AATAGAGGAAGGGATAGAAATTATACCCATACCGGGAGCTTTTGCCGGTTTAGCCGGTCTTGTAGCTTCAGGTCTTCCAACAGATAAATTTATTTTTTTAGGATTTTTACCAAACAAAGAAGGAAAAAAAAGGGAGATTTTAAAAAAGTTTGGTTCTTTAAATTCTACAGTTATTCTTTATGAAAGTCCAAATAGAGTTTTAAAAACATTAAATCTTATAAAAGAGTTGTATCCTAACAGTGATGTTGTCATTGCAAAGGAGATAACAAAACTTTATGAAAGGTTTATAAGGGGAAAAATAGGAGATGTTATTCAAGAGTTAAAAGAAAATAGAGATATTATAAAAGGTGAGTTCGTTATCCTGTTTTTTCCTAATGTAGAAGAAAAAGATATTTCTTTAGAACAGATTATTGAAAAAGCTAATACGTTAAAGAAAACAGGATTAAAAATTAAAGATATTTCTAAAATATTGGCTAAAGAGTTTAATCTGCACAAAAAAGATATTTATAAGATATTAATTAAAAATTTAAAAGATTAATAATTTACGGGAGTTAATAAATCAGATTGTTTACAAACGGAATAGATGATTAATGCTAATCAGAATTAATTTTAAAATTGTTAAAATGGGATGACAACAGGTTAATTTTATACAAATGCTGAAATAGATTGGTATCAATACAAAAGTAAAGGATAAAAAAATTTTAGTGCATATGCATTTTAAATTGGCTTTGGTTTAAATTTTAAGTTAACCCTAATCAATTAAAAGAAAACTTATAAAATCTTATACAAATAAAATCTTTATAGATTAAAATTATTTTTCAAAAAAACTTAAGGAGAAAAAAGATGTCTTCAAAAGAGTTAATTCGTGAATACAGAGAACCTAAAGTTGTAAAAACTGCCATATTTACAGGTAGTCAAGCTTTAGAGAAAGCACCAAAGATTTACGGTATTCCTACAGGAATAGAAGGTTTGGATGATTTATTCTTTACGGTAGAAGTTGAAAACGGTAAAGTTGTAAAAAAATCTTTAAAAGGTATTCCTGCTTACTCTGTTTTTAATATTACTGGCGTTTCAGATACAGGTAAATCTTTAATGGTTGAACAGTTCACAGTTGAACAGGCACATAAAGGAAAAAAGGTTGCATTTATAACAGTTGAAAGTCCTGCAAACTTTGTTATAGCATCAATGAAACTAAGGGCAACTGCTATGGGCTATAACTTTGAAGAGTTTGAAGATAATATAATCTTAATAGATGCGGCATCAAACAGCATTCTTAGAGAAAATATACCTGATTTACTGGCAACTTTAGCTTACGCGATAAAACAGTATCATATAAAGTTTACCATTATAGACAGTATTACCGGTCTGTTTGAGAATAGGGAAGTTATGGCTAGAAGTATAGTAAGAAGAATATTTAATTTTATGAAAGAATGGTATCAAACCGCTTTATTTGTGTCTCAAAAGAGAAGTGGGCATGAAGAACTTACTGCAGAGGCGGCAGGAGGTTATGCTGTAGGGCATATAGTAGATGGGACGATGGTGTTAGCTAAAGAGCTTATAGATAACAGTTATAAGGCTAAGTTATATAAGAAGGATATAGGTGATATAGTTAGACTTTTCAGAATAGATGGTTGTCGTATGAGTGGACACGATACAAAAACACATTTTATGGAGATAACAGAGACAGGCTTAGTTAAAATTTTAGAACCAATAAGATAGATTATAAAAAACTATTTACCTCTGTTATCTTACAGTATGCTCAGCTTGTGGTGTCAACAATTACCTAAAAACATAGCCATTTATAGATAACCATTTATTTTTGAAAGCTCCTCTTAGATGTTTTCAGAGAAGCTCCAATCTGCACATTGTTGGAACACAAGTTTTAAATCATCTCTTGTTTTTTTTCCTTTTAAAGCTGGTTCCATATCGGGTTTCCTTCTAATCCTTTCTTCAATCAATTTTATAATTTAATTTTTATTTATAAATTTAGATTAATTAATTTTCCGAATATTTAAACCAATCTCACAATTTTATATTAAAATTTTAGATTAAAAATCTAAGAGAGGGGAATTTTTCTAAATGTATATAAAACCTTATATTGTTCCTAAGGAAAGCGAGATTTATGAAATACATTTTGGAGATATATTTACAACACCAAAGATTATTTATAACGAAGATGAATTTAAAAATCTAGTTGAAGAATTGAAAAAGGAAGGAAAGGGAAGAGAAGCATTAGATTTAACTAAACAATGGATAAATATTAAAAAAAGACATTTTAAAATCAATTATAAAGGTAAGTTTATAGATTTAGGTGTAAAAACGGCTATAATGGGAATTGTTAATATTACCCCCAACTCTTTTTCTGATGGTGGTGAATACTTTTCGTTAAAAGATGCAGTTAATAGGGTTGAAAAGTTATTGGAAGATGGAGCGGATATAATAGATATAGGGGGAGAAAGTACTAGACCGGGAGCTGAACCTGTTCCAGAGGAAGAAGAGTTAAGGAGAGTAATACCTGTAATAAAAGAAGTTAGGAAACAGTTAGGAGATAAATTTTTAATATCTATAGATACCTACAAATCAAATGTTGCTAGAAAGGCTTTAGAAAGTGGGGCTGATATAGTTAACGATATAAGCGGTTTAGGTTTTGATAAAAATATGGTTGAGGTTATTAAAGAGTTTGATTGTCCTGTAGTTATTAATCATATAAAAGGTAAGCCGAAGGATATGCAAAAAAAGGTTTACTACAGCGATGTTGTAGCTGAGATAATAGATTACTTTGAAAGAAAAATTAATTATGCTTTGGAAAAAGGAGTTAGAATTGATAGGTTTATAATTGACCCGGGAATAGGTTTTGGAAAGAATGTAGAGCATAATATTGAAATAATAAAAAGATTAAGGGAATTTAAAGTTTTAGGCTTTCCCATTTTAATTGGAGTATCTAGGAAGTCTTTTATAGGTAGCATACTTAATAGCTTTTTAAAGGATAAAGAATACACTCCAAAGGAAAGACTTTTTGGTAGCCTTGGAGTTTCAGCTTACGCAGTATTAAATGGAGCTCACATACTAAGAGTTCACGATGTTAAGGAAACAAAAGAGTTTTTAACTTTATTAGACACTGTAAGAGGCTACAAAGTTGTTTGATATAAAGTTCTATTTCTTTGAGCTTATAAGTTCAATATCTTGGAATGATATTTTAGATATTCTTATAGTTGCCACTATTATCTACTACTTACTTAAATTTTTAATAGGGACTAGAGGATGGCAGATACTAACAGGTATAGGTATTATCTTATCTTTATGGTACTTTGCTAAACTTTTAAAACTAAAAACTGTAGTATGGATTTTTGATAACCTTTGGACTGTCGGTATATTTTTCCTTATTGTTTTGTTCCAACCTGAAATAAGAAACGCTTTAGCAAAACTTGGAGAAAAAGGCTTTTTAGGTGAGAAAGGCTTTTATTTCAACCAAAGTTATAAAAACAGTAAAAAGGTAATAGATGAAATAGTAAGGGCTTCAGTATTCTTAGCTGAGAAAAAAATAGGAGCTTTGATAGTTTTTGAAAGATTTACAAAGCTGGAACATTTTTTAGAGGGAAGTTGTGTTGAATTGGACGCTTTAGTATCTCTCGAGTTGATAATAAATATATTTGAGCCTAATACTCCACTTCACGATGGAGCTGTTATAGTAAAAAATAATAGAATTGCATACGCTAAATGTGTTCTTCCACTTACGGTTAATACCGATATACCGTCCCATTTAGGAACTAGACATAGAGCAGGTTTGGGAATTGCAGAGGAAACAGATGCGGTGGCGTTAATCGTATCTGAGGAAAGGGGAAGTATATCAATAGCCTTTGATGGTGTTTTATATTTGGATTTGGATAATATAACCGTTAAAAAGTTATTAATGGAGTTTTTAGGGGTGGAAAAGGATAAGTTTAGAAAAGAGTTAACAAAAAAATTGCGAATTGGAGTTAATAGGGAGATTTTAGGAAAAGAATTAACTAAAAAAATTAAAGATAAATCATCTATCTTAAACAAGGTAAACAAATGGAAATCCTAGGTAAAGAAAGTTTAAAAAATTTTTTTAATAGGATATTCGTCCATAATTTTAAATTAAAAATTTTGTCTTTATTTGTATCATTTCTCCTCTGGTTAAATATATCCGCCAAAGAGGTTGTTCAAATAGAAACAATTAGGAGTGTAGAAGCTAGGAATATACCTAAAGGATATATTTTAGAAGGTATAGAACCTAACTTTGTAAAGATAACCCTTGAAGGAAAAAGGATATATATAAGTTCTGTAGAATATATAAATTTAGATGTTTTTGTAGATTGTTCAAATGTGAAGGAAGGAGTTAATATTTTACCTGTTAAGATTGTTAATCTTTCAGATAACACTGATATAAATATTGTATCTGTTAATCCAAATAAAGTTAGAGTTTTCATAAAAAGTGAAGTTAAGAAGAAAATTAGACATAGACGCAGGCATAGATAGATTTTTTCGTTTAGTTATTTGAGAGGAGTTTTACTATTGTTATAATTATTATCAAAATCTAGAAAGGAAAAAGGAGTATTTTATGGCTGTAAAGGTAGCTATAAACGGTTTCGGAAGAATTGGAAGAAATTTTTTTAGAGCTTGTTATGGAAATGAGAATATAGAAATTGTAGGTATTAACGATTTAACTGACGCTTACACATTGGCACATCTTTTAAAATATGACAGTGTTCACGGAAGATTTAATGGTGAGGTTAAGGCTAAAGAAAACTCAATAGAGGTTGACGGAAAAGAAATACAGATTACGTCAATTAAAAATCCTGAAGAATTACCTTGGAAAGATTTAGATGTTGATATTGTTATAGAAGCTACAGGTATATTTAGAGATAGGGATAATGCAAGTAAACATCTTAAGGCGGGAGCTAAGAAGGTCATAATCTCTGCACCGGGGAAAAATCCTGATATTACAGTTGTTTTAGGAGTTAATGAGGATAAATACAATCCTAAGGAGCATAACATAATATCTAATGCATCCTGTACAACAAACTGTTTAGCACCTGTTGTAAAAGTACTAAATGAAGAGTTCGGAATAGAAAAAGGCTACATGATAACAGTACACGCTTACACAAATGACCAAAGAATTTTAGATTTACCACATAAAGATTTAAGAAGGGCTAGAGCGGCGGCTGTTAACATAATACCAACAACAACTGGAGCAGCTAAGGCTGTAGGTGAAGTTTTACCCGAGATGAAAGGAAAGTTAGACGGTTCTGCTAGAAGAGTTCCAGTTGCAGACGGTTCATTGGTAGATTTAACAGTTGTATTAAACAAAGAAACGACTGCAGAAGAAATAAATCAAAAAATGAAAGAAGCAACTGAAGGAAGTTTAAAAGGTATATTAGAGTACACAGAAGACCCTATCGTATCTCAGGATATTGTAGGAAATCCACACTCATCAATATTTGATGCTTTATCAACAAAGGTAATAGGCGGAAATTTAGCTCATGTTGTTGCTTGGTATGATAACGAATGGGGATACTCTAACAGATTAAAAGATTTAGTTTTATACATAGCCGAAAAAGGTTTTTAAGTTTTCCTTTCTCCTTTATTCTTTTAGGTGGAAAAAATGGATAAATGTTTAAAAAAGATGAAATGTAAAATATGTGGTTATGTTTACAACCCTAAAAAAGGGGATAACAGATTTTTTATAAAGCCTAACACACCTTTTGAGTATCTTCCTGATAACTGGAGATGCCCCGTTTGTAAATACCCAAAGTCAGCCTTTTATTCTGTAAGGGAGTTTATAAAATAGTTATCTATTTAATTTCAATATCAAGTTGGAGACTAAATTTAGTTAATCTACTCCAATTTGACTAAAATAAAGAATTTTAATTAAACTAATAGTTGTTTAAAGTCGAAAAGCTATAAAATTATGTTGGCTTAAGTTAATACTTTGATAATTTCTTAACGAATGTTTAAATACCTAATCTAAATTACCAGATTAACTAGCGTTATTTAACTACAATTTCACGAAATTTTCATTCTACAACTGATATATTTTTAAAAATTTTAAATTTGAAAAGATTAAAATGGTAAAAAGATATATTAAAAATATATTTGTATCTATTGACCAATTTTTTAACACTTTGTTAGGTGGAGACCCTGATGAAACAATCTCTTCACGCTGTGGTAAGTATAAACATAGAAGGATATGTAAATTTATTTGCAAACTTTTAGACAGAATAGAGTATCAACATTGTGAAAAATCTATAGAGGAAGACGAAGGAGACCACGAAATAATAAGACTTTAACTTACATATTCATTTAAAATATTCATAACATCTTCATCGCTTACCTGTGAAAAATCTACATAAAACTGACCTACAGCTGAGAAATTTACAGGAGTATGTAATACTATCAAGTCATCTACCAACTCTTTAAACTGGTCAACTTTTTCGTATGGCATTACAGGGACAGCTAAAATAATCCTATTTGGAAATAGATTTCTTATAGATAAGATAGCCGTTTCAGTAGTTAGACCTGTTGCTATACCATCATCAACCAATATAATATCCTTATCCTTTACATCAAAATCTTTAATTGAGTTTCTATATAAATTTTTTCTTTCTTTTAATATTTCCAATATTTCTTTAGACTTAGAGTATATATAATCATCTGTTATTCCAAGTTTTAAAGCTATATCTTCAGATATATTAGGGCTTATTAAAATTTCCCCATCTTCAGTAATTGCCCCTATAGCGTACTCTTCATTAAAAGGAGCTCCTATTTTTTTTACTAAAATAACAGTTAACGGAGCATTCAAACTATCTGCTATAGGTTTTGCAACAACAACACCACCTCTTGGAATAGCTACAACTAAAGGGTTTTGTAAATTATGGTCATATTTTTTTATTATTTCATTAGCTAAAAGTCTTCCTGCCTCCTCCCTATCCTTAAAAATCATCTCTACAACCTCAAAATTATTTTTACATCTATTAATATATGTTTTATACGTTAAATCTAAAGTGTATTACATCACCATCTTTTACCTCGTAATCCTTACCTTCCAACCTTATTAAACCTAATTCCTTTGCCTTTTGGATAGAACCTACCTTAATTAAATCTTCATAATTGATAACCTCTGCAGATATAAATCCCCTTTCAAAATCAGAATGTATCTCCCCTGCCGCCTGTGGAGCTTTTGTTCCCTTTTTTATAGTCCAAGCTCTAGCTTCCTTTTCCCCTGCTGTAAAAAATGTAATTAAATCTAACAGTTTATAACCTGTCCTAATCATCTTATTTAAACCTGCTTCTTTTAAACCTAACGCCTCTAAAAATTCTTTCCTTTCCTCAGGTGGAAGCTCTATTAACTCTTGCTCAACTTTACCGGATAAAACAACAACAGGAGCTCCTTCCTTTAATGCTTTTTCTTTAATGGATTTAACATAAGGATTGTTTTCACCTTCAGGTAAATCTTCCTCATTTATATTTGCAATATACATTAAAGGCTTTATAGTTAAGGGAAATATTGTTTTTTTCATATAATCAATTTCTTTCTCTGTAAACTTATCTAAATTTGTCCTTAAAGGTTCTAAATTTTCCAAAATCTCTTTAGCTTTTTCCAAAACTTTAACTTCAAATTTTGCCTTTTTATCGCCGGACTTGGCAGGTTTACTAACCTTTTCTAATCTTTTCTCAACTGTCTGTAAATCTGCTAATATTAACTCTGTTTCTATAATCTCAGCGTCCCTTACAGGATTTACCGAACCTTCAACATGGACAACATCACTGTCCTCAAAACATCTAACTACATGAGCTATTGCAGATACATTTCTTATATTTGCTAAAAACTGGTTTCCTAAACCTTCCCCTTTACTTGCCCCTTTAACTAAACCTGCTATGTCAACAAACTCAATAGTTGCAGGAATTATTTTTTTAGATTTTTCAATCTCAGCAAGCTTCAACAACCTTTCGTCTGGAACACTGACCACACCAACATTTGGCTCTATAGTACAAAATGGATAGTTAGCAACATCTGCCTTTCCTGTCTCAGTTAAGGCGTTAAAAATTGTTGATTTACCAACATTTGGAAGACCAACTATACCTATATTTAGCTTCACCTTTTACCTCTTTTTAGATTTTTAAGAATGTAATAATATAACTATAACTTATTTGATTTGCCAGTCTTTATTCTAATTACAATTAATAGGAGCAAAGTTAAATTAGCTTTTGTATTGAAAGTTTTATATATTTAATATCTACTAAAACCAGTTTAAAACCGTTTAGGAGTATTAAATTGAGCTATTACGAGCCTTTTTCCCGTAAATATAGACCTAAAAATTTTGACGAAGTAATAGGTCAGGAAAGTGTAGTAAGAACTTTAAGAAATGCTATAAAGCTAAACAGAATATCTAATGCGTATATATTTGCAGGTTCAAGGGGATTAGGTAAAACAACAATTTCCAGAATATTAACAAAATGTCTAAACTGTGAAGTTGGTATAACAGACAAACCTTGTGGAAAGTGTGAAAACTGTATAGAGATAGATAAAGGCTCTTTCCCTGATATGTACGAGATAGACGCCGCATCAAATAGAGGAATAGACGATATTAGGAATATCAAGGAAAATGTTGGTTATGCCCCAATAAAAGGAAGATATAAAGTATATATTATTGATGAAGCCCATATGTTAACTAGAGAAGCTTTCAACGCTTTACTGAAAACATTAGAAGAGCCTCCTCCACATAACATATTTATTCTAGCTACTACAGAATTACACAAAATTCCGGATACAATAAGGTCTAGGTGTCAAACATTTATATTTAAATCGCCAAATAAATCTGAGATTGTTAAGTATTTAAAAAGAATTTGTGAAAGTGAAAGAATTGAATATGAAGAGAAAGCTTTAGAGATTTTAGCAGAAGCTAGCGAAGGTGGAATGAGGGACAGTGCAAGTCTATTAGACCAAGCCACAGTTTTTGGAGAAGGAAAAATAACAGTCAAATCAGTTGAGGAGATGTTAGGTTTTATTCCTGTTTCAATAATAGATAAATTTTTTAACTATTTGAAAAACAAAGATATAAAAAATCTTATAACAGTGATTAACTCTGTAGAAAAATCAGGATACGATTTAAACATATTTTGGAAACAAATTATAGAAGAATTACATAATATTTTGGTAGATTTGACTTTAGGAAAGGATAATAAATATTTTACTACTGAAGATATTAAAGAGCTTATATATATACAAACTATCTTTAACAAAGCATTAATTGAAGCTAAAAACTTTCCAAATCCTAAACATATATACCAATTGGCAGTTTTAAAGTTAAAGTATCTAAATAATATAGTCTCTATAAAAGAACTTTTAGAAAAAGGTATAAATATAACAACTAAAAGTAAAGATAAAAATTTAAAGGAGATTGAACTTAAAGAAGATAATGGAAAAAAATCTTTAGATTACATACTTAAAGAAGTTAAATCTAAACTAGGTGGAGTGGTTTATTCAATACTAAAAAGTGCAAAAATAGAGGAAAGGGAGGATAGTTTTATTGTTTTTGTCAATAAATCCCTTGTAAAAACACTCGATACACGAGAATTAAGTAATATATTCGGTAAAGCTGTTAAGATAGAGCCTTTAGAAGAAAAGGTTGAGAAGAAGGAAGACAAAAAAGATGAAAGCGTAGAAAAGGTTTTAGAGCTTTTTAAAGGAAAAATTATTTCTTATAAAAAGAAAAATAATTAGAAAGAATTAGCTAAAAGATTAATGTTTATGTTTTTTATCTTCGTAGTATAATTTTTCAAATTCTTTTAATAACTTTTTCATTTCTTTAGTTATATTAGTATCCACACTCTGTTTAGATTTCATAGCTAAAAAGTTTATTCTATTAATTAATTCTAACTTTTTCAGATAATGTTTATAAGCTTTAGCATTTTTAGGGTCAACAGGTTTTACTCTCTGTGTAAAGAAATATTGCCATAAAATGTTTTGTATTTTCTCAGCATGCTTTTCCTTATTATCAATCCATCTTACAATCTGATTTAATGCTAATGGGTCTTTACTTTTAGACAACTCTTGAATAGCTACCATAGATTTTTCTATAGTTTCAATATTTTCTTCAATTAGATGAAATCTTAAGTCATCGTGATAAATACCACAAGGTATTTGACAGTGTGCAAAAGATTGGGAATATCCTAAGATTAGGATAGATGCTAAAACTCCTAATATTTTTTTCTTCATTACTTATAACCTCCTAACATTTTTTTTTACTTCATTTTAACTAAAATTTTATAAGATTATTTATGAGGAAAATTTTATATTGTATTGTCAGGCTGGTAGTAAATTTTAGACCAATTCAATATGGTAAAATATTTATTTTTGAATAATCATTATTTAAGAGGTAAATAATGTCAGAGATTATAAAGCTTCCTATTGAAGAGGAAGTTAAATCTGCATATCTAGACTATGCAATGTCTGTTATTGTTGG
>QNZF01000022.1 GCA_003978485.1 Persephonella sp. | reverse complement strand
AGTCTAGCCCATGAAATAGCAAACTCCCCTGCATTATCTATAGCAGGCGGTGGAGATACAGATTACGCAATACACAAAGCTGGAGTTGTTGATAATATAAGCTACATATCAACAGGCGGAGGAGCATTTTTAAAACTACTTGAGGGAAAAACATTACCTTGTCTAGAGGCAATAACTAAAAAGGATAGTTAAAGAATAATAGTTAAAAACATAAAAAGTTAAATTTTTCTTTTTTACTTTTTATTTAAAAATTTAATTATTAATCTTCTTAATCTTAAATATACTTATCTACAATTCCTAAAAATTATCACAATTTATTCAAAACATATAATTTAAAATTTTTTTATTATCTAAATATTAGAGGTAAGTAGGATGGATAAGAAAAAGTTGGAAAATCTACAGGTTCATTTAAAAGTGGATGAAAAGATTTACCCACCTAAAGAGATAGTTGAAAGGGCTTGGATAAAGGATTATGAAGAAGTTTATAAAAAGTCAATAGAAGATAGGGAAGGTTTTTGGGATAAAGTGGCTAGAGAGTTAGAATGGTTTGAGCCTTGGGATAAAGTTTTAGAATGGCAACATCCTTATGCTAAATGGTTTGTAAATGGAAAGACAAACATAACTTACAATGCTTTAGATAGACACGTAAAAAATGGGAAAGGAGACAAAATAGCTTATATATACGTTGATGAGGAGGGAAACGAGGAAAAGATAACATATAGTGAACTTTTAGAAAAAGTTGAAGCCTTTTCTAACGGCTTAAAATCTTTAGGCTTAAAGAAGGGAGATAGGGTATCTATATATATGCCTAACTCAATAGAGGCTATCGTGTCAATGCTATCCTGTGCAAGATTAGGTTTAATACACTCAGTTGTTTTTGCCGGTTTCAGTGAAGGTGCGTTGAGAATGAGAATTGAAGATGCTCAAGCTAGAGCGGTTATAACTGCTACCTATACAAAAAGAAGAGGTAAAAAAATTCCTCTACTTCCAACAGTAGAAAAAGCAGTTGAAGGTTTACAGAGTGTAGAAAAGATTATAGTTTGGGATAGGGATAGAGATGGTGTAGTTAAAGAAAAGGATAACAGATTTGTAAATTTTTATGAGTTATTAGATAAGAATAAAGGAGAATGCCCTGCTGAAGTAATGGATGCAGAAGACCCACTCTTTATTTTATATACATCAGGGACAACAGGAAAACCTAAAGGAGTTTTACATACAACAGGCGGTTATATGGTTTATACATACTATACTGCAAAAATAGTCTTTGATTTACATGAGGATGATATTTATTGGTGTACTGCAGATATAGGATGGATAACAGGACACAGTTATATAGTTTACGCTCCGTTAGTTAATGGTATAACATCTGTAATAATGGAAGGTGTCCCTACATATCCACATCCGGGAATATGGTGGGAGTATGTTGACAAATATAAAGTTAATGTATTTTATACAGCTCCCACAGCTATAAGAATGTTAATGAAGTTTGGAGACGATATACCAGCCAAATACGATTTATCTTCTTTAAGAATATTAGGTTCTGTAGGTGAACCTATAAATCCTGAGGCATGGCATTGGTATTATGAACATATAGGTAGAAAAAGATGTGTAATAGTTGATACTTGGTGGCAGACGGAAACAGGAGGACATATTATAACTACCATACCATCATACCCTATGAAACCGGGGAAAGCAGGAAAACCATTCTTTGGAATAGAAGTTGCAGTTGTGGATAAAAACGGAGAAGAACTACCACCTAACACTGTAGGTTATCTAGTTATAAAAAATCCTTGGCCTTCAATGATGAGAAATTGCTGGGGACAACCTGAAAGATATAAAAAGTATTGGACAGAGATTAAAAACTACTATAACCCTGACGATTTGGCATCAATAGACGAAGAAGGTTATGTAATGATAGTTGGAAGGGCTGATGATGTTATATCCGTTGCAGGACACAGAATAGGAACTATGGAAGTGGAGAGTGCAATCGTTGAACATCCTTCTGTAGTTGAAGCTGCGGTTATAGGAAAACCTGATGAGGTTAAAGGTGAGAAAATAAAGGCATTTGTAATATTAAAGGAGGGAGTTAAACCTTCTGAAGAGCTAAAGAAAGAAATACAAAAAACTGTTAGGGAAATACTTGGACCTATAGCTATACCGGAAGAAATAGAGTTTGTTGAAAAACTACCTAAAACTAGAAGCGGAAAGATTATGAGAAGAGTTTTAAGAGCTAAAGAGCTTGGAATGGAAATAGGAGACTTATCTACATTAGATGATTAAAAGCATATAAAAAATAAAATGGCGTTTTATTTTTATTGAAATAAAGGTTAGTATCATCTATACTAATAAGAGAATTTTAAATTAATTTAGGAGGTAATATAGAATGAAAGTTAAAGTATCAGTTGACCCAGACTTATGCACAGCATGTGCATTATGCTATGACGAGCTTCCTGAGGTTTACGAAGACGCAGGAGACGGAATAGCTAAAGTTAAGGACGATATAGGTGGAGATGGAGCTATCATAGAGGGAGAATTGGCAGAGAGAGCATTAGAAATAACTGAGGAGTGCCCATCAGGAGCATTAATCACTGAAGTTGTAGAAGAGTAATATCTTCTTTATCCAATAAATAGGGGCTTTTTGCCCCTACAAAACAATAAATGGTATATCTAATATATATATTAACAATATTAATAGGTTTGTATGCATTTTTAACTAATTTTTCAAGTTTAATTGTTATCGGCTTTCCAGACAATCAATTAAAACTTAGTAAGTTTATGGTATCTCTTTTTCCAACAGTTATAGGTCTATTTATGATATACTTCGGAACAACAAGTTTAATTAGTTTATTAAAGAAAAAAAATAAATCTTAATGGTAAAAGGTCTTTATATACATATACCCTTCTGTAATATCAAATGTCCTTACTGTGATTTCACCTCTATAACTATTAATAACGAAGAAATTTATAAAAAATATATTGAAACTTTGAAAAAAGAACTGCTTTTTTATAAAAACGAAAATATTAATTTTGAAACTATTTACTTTGGAGGTGGAACACCATCAATACTAAATCCTAAATATATAATAGATATAATAAATTTTATTAAAAAAAACTTTAAAATTGTAAAAAATCCAGAGATTACAGTTGAAGTAAATCCTAAAACCTATAGATTTGAAGATTTTTCCATTCTAAAAGAGTTTGGTATAAACAGAGTAAGTATAGGTGTACAATCTTTTTTAGTTAAAAATCTTAAAATGTTAGGTAGAAATCATACACCGGAAGACTGTTTGAAAACTGTTGAGGATTGCTTAAAGGCAGGTATAGAGAATATCAATTTAGACTTAATTTTTGGAATACAAAATCAAACATTAGAAGATTTAGAGGAAGATTTAAAGATTTATACATCTTTGGATATTAAACATATATCTGCTTATATGTTAACTCCATATGAAGAAACACCTTTAGGACAGTTAGTAAAAAATGGTTATTTTAATCTACCTTCAGATGAAGAAATAGAAGATATGTATAAACTTATAATTGATTACCTGAAAAGTAAAAATTTTTATCATTATGAACTTTCTAACTGGGCTAAAGAAGGCTATCAATGTAAACATAATCTTTTTTATTGGGAAAATGTTCAGTTTTTAGGTGTAGGAGTATCAGCTTGGTCTTATATAAATAATGTAAGATTTGGCAGTACTAAAAATCTTTTTGATTATATAGAGAAAGTAAATAGCGGTGTTAAACCTATTCTCTTTAAGGAGTTTCTAACTGAAAAAGATTTAAAAAATGAAAAGATAATGTTAGGTTTAAGGCTTACAAAGGGTATAGATAAAAATTTAATACAGGATAAGGAAAATTTAATAAAGTTGTTGCAAAATGAAAACCTATTAGAAGATAAAAAAAACAGAGTAAGACTAACACCTAAAGGTTTTTTATTATCCAATTACATAATATCCAAGTTATTGGATTAAATCTCTCAAATGTCTCCGTGTGGCTAGAGCCTTTATTTTCTTTAAAGCCCGGGTTTCTATTTGTCTAACCCTTTCTCTAGAAATACCTAACTCTTTACCTATTTCTTTTAACGTTTTAGGTTGTGTATCGTTTAATCCAAATCTGTTTATTATTACATACCTTTCTCTCTCTGATAGGAATGAAAGTATATGATTAATCTCCTTCTCTAAATACTCTTTAATTAAATCCCTTTCCAAATCATCTGTGTTTTGACTGGAAAGTAAATCTATAAAGGATATACCTTCTTCTTCATCTACAGGGGTGTCTAGAGAAACAGAATGTCTTTTTATTAACAAGTAGTCTTTTACTGTCTCTTCGTCTATACTAATTTCTTCACTTTCCTTAAGATAATCCTTTAACTCTTTATAACTTGGTTCTCTGTTAAGTTTTTCCTTTAGTTCTAGATAAGCTGTATCTATCTTTATAGACATATTTTGGGTTTTTTGAGGAATACGGATTATCTCTTTTTGATTGTGTATAGTCTGTAGTATAGACTGTTTTATCCACCAGATAGCGTAAGATATAAATCTAACACCTTTATCAGGGTCAAATCTCTTTGCCGCTTCTATCAGACCAATATTTCCTGCTGATATTAATTCTTGAAAAGGAACTCCGTATCCTACATAATTTTTAGCTACATTTACGACAAACCGTAAATTTGCTTTTATGAGTTTTTCTAGGGCTTCCTTATCTCCTTCTTTTGCCTTTTTCGCAATTTTTTTTTCTTCTTCAGGTTTTAAAAGAGGATACTTTGAGATAGAGTTAAGATAAAATGATACTCCCTCTTCATATTGAAATCTTTTCATCTCCCATCTCCTTTTATATTTTTTATAAAAACAAAACTAAAAAATAAATTAAAATTAATTTTCCCAATTTTAATTAATAAAGATTAATAAAAGATATTTGGAATAATAAATTAATATTAAAGTGAAAAAATTTTTAGTCAAGACTTTTTCCAATTATTTGGTATAAACTTAAAAATCGCGTTATCATAATACTTTAAAATTTTTAACAAATATTTTAAGGAGGTAAGCCATTGGTAGAGATTTTAGTTAAAGTCGCTAATAATGCAACTGAAAAAACTAACATTAAACTAATTCCTAGAAATGTTGAAAGGGTATTAGGTGCAGTTCAGGTAGTATCAGATTTTTGGAAAATTGTTGATTACTCAGATTTACCAGTCCCTGCCGCTTCAGAGATTATAAGGGAGCTAATATCTGAAAACATAGTAAAAGTTGAAAATGATGAAATATTTTTAACAGAAAAAGGCTTAAACTTGGTGAAAGAGTTAAATATTCCTCCTTACGTCGATTATACCTGTTCCGCTTGTGAAGGAAGGGGAATACCTTTTTATGCAAATAAGGAATGGTATAGACAGTTTGTTGAGTTAGCAAAAGATAGACCTAAGGCTATCCAAGAGTATGACCAGGGGTCAGTAACTCCAGAAACTACAATATCTAGGGTTTTATTCTTGGACAGTAGAGAAGATTTGAGAAACAGAGATATTCTGGTTATGGGAGCAGAGGACGATTTAACAGGTCTAGCAGTTGCTTTAACAGGATTGCCTAGAAGAGTTTTAATACTAGATATAGACGAAAGGGCTATAGATTTTGATAATAGAATTTTTAAAGAGTTAGGAATAGATAATGCAGAAGCTATAAGATTTGATTTAAGAAATCCTTTCCCTGAAGAATGGGTTGGAGCTTTTGATGTATTCATAACTGACCCACCTGAAACTGAAAAGGCTTTTAAAGCTTTCATAGCAAGGGGAATATCCGCATTGAAAAGTGAAGGTTCTGCAGGATACTTTGGATTAACTTTAAGGGACAGTTCATTAAATAGATGGCAAAAATTCCAAAAGGCATTAATAAATGATTATGGAATGGTTATAACTGATATAATTCAAGATTTTAACGCTTATATGAATTGGGATTATCACGAGGAAACTAGAGCCCAAAAAGTTGCACCTGTAAACAAGCCTCCATCTGACATATGGTATAGGTCTGCTTGGTATAGAATTGAGGCTATGCCGGGATTTAGAGGAGAAAATGTTCAGATAAAGGATGAGGTCTTTAGAGAGTTATACCTAGACGAAGAAGGTTCAACAACTTAAATTTCTTATAAAAAAATAAGCGGCTAAAACCCTGTTTTTTTAAACGGGGATACAGCCGCTTGACATTTTTAAAATTCTTTTTCTTTGAGGTTTTATATTTAATTCTACCTGCTAGGAGATAATCTTTTTTTCTGATTACACAAATTATCGTACACTATCAATTAAACTGAATAAAACTAAAGATTATTTTAACTATTCTAAATTACTCGGAACTAATTTGAATAGAATATATATTAAAAACCGTTAATTTTGCATATATAATTATGTGAAAAACTTTTTATGGTGAAACTATGAGAATTCATTATTTACAACATGTTCCGTTTGAAACTCCTGCAAATATAGAAAAATGGGCAAAAGAAAAAGACTTTAAAATAGACGGAACACATCTATATAAAAATGAACCTTTTCCTGATTTCTCCTCATTTGATATGTTAGTAATTATGGGTGGTCCTATGGGTGTTTATGATGATAATAAGTACAAATTTTTAGCTAAAGAAAAGATTTTTATAGAAAATTCAATAAATCTTGGGAAAAAGGTTTTAGGTGTTTGTTTAGGAGCTCAACTTATAGCAGATGTTCTAGGGGCAAAGGTTTATAAAAATAAGTATAAAGAGATAGGTTGGTATCCTGTAAAATTAACGGAAGATGGTAAAACATCTAAAAATTTTAAAGGCTTTCCTGAAGAGTTTATAGCTTTTCATTGGCATGGAGATACTTTTGATATACCAAACGGTTGTGTAAGGATTGGATACAATCATATAACTGAAAATCAGGCTTTTGAGTACAACGATGGTAAAGTTTTAGCTTTACAATTCCATTTGGAAACTAATCTTCAATCTGCAAAAGATTTGATAGATAACTCTGAAGAAGAACTTAAGGAAAAGGGAAGTTTTATTCAATCGGCTGAGTATATTCTTTCCAAAAAAGATTACTTTCAAAATCTTGAAAAACTGTTATTCAAACTTTTAGATAACTTTATAAAAGATTAAAAAATGGCTTACTTTCCTTTATTTATTGATTTAAAAGATAAAAATATCTTAGTTATCGGTGGTGGAAAGGTAGCGGAGAGAAAGGTAAAAGTATTATTGCAGTTTGAAGCCGAAATATCCGTTATTGCTAAAAGTGTAAAATCTGAAGAAATAAAAAATTTAGCAGATACGGGTATTATTAAACTTTATGAGAGACCGTTTAGTTTAGCAGATATAAATTTTAAAGATTTAGTTATAGTTGCAGTTGATGATTTAGAATTGCAGAAAAAAGTGTATAAAGAATGTGTAAAGCGGAAAATACCTGTTAATTCAGTTGACAGTATAGACTACTGTAGTTTTATCTTCCCATCAATAATTAAGGAGGATGAAATTATCATAGGTATATCAACATCTGGTAAAGCACCTGCTCTGTCAAGAAAATTGAGAGAATTAATAAAGGATTGTCTTCCTAAAAATATTAAATCAATTTTAAAAGAGGTTATTAGTTTAAGAGAAAGTTTACCTAAAGGTAGAGAAAGGCAAAAAATTTTGGTAAATTTCCTAAAAAAAAGATTTGGAGATTGGGGATGAAAAAATTAATATATAGATTACCTACACATCTGTTTGAGATTTTTGCAGTTGAGTTTAATGGTTATGGCTTTGAGATATTAAACAGAAATAAGGACGGTACGACTTTTGTGATATATGCAGAAGAAAGTGAAGAAGAGGCTATAAAAGAGGCTGTAAATGAGATTTTTAATGAGTTAGGGGCTGGTGAGTTAGTTGGAGAGGAAGTTATACCTGAGGAGAATTGGGTTGATAAATGGAAGGAAGATATAAAGCCAATTAAGATACCACCTTTTATAGTCCTGCCTGAATGGGAGATTTACGAAGGAAAAGATTTTATACCTATAAAAATAAAGATAGGTATGGCTTTTGGAACAGGTTTACATCCTACTACACAAATGGTTTTAAAGCTATTACCTGAGTATATATCAAAAGGTGATACAGTTTTAGATGTTGGAACTGGAACAGGGATTTTGTCTATAGCTGCTGCAAAACTTGGAGCTTCAAAGGTTATTGGAATTGATATTGACGAAATGGCTATTAAAGAGTGTAAAGACAATAGCTGGGAAAACGAAGTTAATGTAGAGTGTATTAAAGGAGAACCTAAAGATATAAAGGAAAAATTTGATATAGTAATAGCTAATCTTGAGATAAAAATATTTAGAAATCTGTTTAAAGATATTGTAAAACTGTTTAAAAAATATTTAATACTATCTGGTATATTTAAACCTGCTGAAAAGGAAGAAATTTTAAAAATGGCAAAAGAAAATAATTTAAAGTTAATTACCGAATTATCACAGCCTGAAAGTGATGAAAAACTTTCAGATATTTGGTTTGCATTTGTATTCTGTAGAAAATAAATATAAAGGGTAAAAAAATGAGATTTAATTCTCTATATAAAAAAGTTGATATATTCTCTAAGGCTAGTAAAGATGCTGAAGAGTTTTCTAAAAAATTAAATAAATGGTTGAAAGCAAAAGGAATAAAAAGTCATATTTTTAAAAATTTAGCAGAGTTAGAACATGAAGAATTGTTAAAGGATACGGAGCTTTTGATAGTTGTCGGCGGAGATGGTACTTTACTTATAGCAACACGGAGAGTTGCAAAATATGAAATACCTGTTTTAGGTATTAATTTAGGGACTTTAGGGTTCTTAACTGAAGTTAACGTAGATGAGGCATTCAATAAGCTGGAAGAAATACTCCAAAAACCGTTATGTATATCAAAAAGAATGATGTTAAGGGCTACAGTCTACAGAGAAGGTAAAAAACTGGCAGAAGCTGACTGTTTAAACGATGTTGTGATAAATAAAGATGTTATATCTAGAATAGTAGATGTATCCGTTTATATAGGTGATACATATATAACGACTTATAATGGTGATGGAATTATAATATCAACTCCAAATGGCTCTACTGGATATGCACTGTCTGCCGGTGGACCTATAGTTTATCCAATGATGGAGGTCTTTATACTTGTTCCTATCTGTCCACATACATTAACAGACAGACCTTTAATACTCCCACCATTTGAGCCTATAAGGATAAGAATTACTTCAAAAGAAAAGAATGCTTGGCTAACTTTAGATGGACAGGAAGGCACACAGCTTAAATGTTGTGATGAAATAGTTGTAAAACAGTCTCCATACTTTGCTTATTTAGTAAGAACTCCTTACAAAAACTACTTTGATATTTTAAGGGAAAAACTATCTTGGAAATAGTTTAAAGATGGGAGATTTTAAATGAAATATAAAAAAATTAAAGCCTACTCTCTACAAATAAATCTAAAATTGGGAGATGTTGAAAATAATTTAAAAAAGATAGAAAAATATCTGTTTAACATCTCAAATAACTCAATCTTTGTTTTACCTGAGATGTTCAGTTCAGGTTTTGATAATGAAAATCTAGATAAACATACTAAAAAAACTCCTACAATTCTTAGGTGGTTAGAGAAAGTATCAAATGAAAAGAGATTAACTATTGTAGGAACACTACCGGAAAAAGTTAAAGGTAAAATTTTTAACAGGGCTTTTATAGTGGATAACGGTAAGATTATCTATAAACAATCTAAAATAAAACTATTTAGACCAACAGGTGAAGATAAATACTTTCATAGTGGTAAAAGACTAAAAGTTGTTGAAACATCTAAAGGAAAGATTGGAATACTAATCTGTTTTGAGTTAAGATTTCCAGATTTAGTTTACAAGCTTAGAAAAAATAATGTTGAGATTTTAGTTGTCCCTGCAGAATGGGGAAAGAGCAGAAAGAAACATTTTGAAATTTTATCAAGGGCAAGGGCGATTGAAGAACAGACTTTTGTAATAACATCAGACGTCACAGGACAGATTGGAGATATTGAGATGGCAGGTAGTTCAGGTATATACTCTCCTTGGGGAGATATTATAGATTTTGAAGATGAGAAGGAGAGATTATTGGAAGGTATTTTAGACTTAAAAGAAGTTTACAAAGTAAGACGGGCTATAAAGATGTATGATTAGTTTTTATTTTAAGACTTTTTTAGTTTTTATATAAAAGATATAAAGGTCTAATTCTCCCTGGGTTAAACCTAAATTTTTAGATATTTTATTAAGTGCTTCTTCACATTCTAAATAAACTTTTTTTGTAATGGTTTTTCTAGGTTTAACTAAACCGTTCTCAAATAAAAATCTTGATATATGCCTGTCTATTATTGCCACATCCTCAAAACCTACATTCCTTAAAAAATGACTTGCTTCTTTATATCCATAACCTTTTATATTTTTTACTAACAACTCCCTAGCTTCTTTACCATTATCCATTTTTACAATTTGATACAGTAAATTTTCCTTCTCTCTTAATGAAACAATTCTTTCCGCTCTCTGCATAGCAAATCTATGACCTTTTTCTTTAAAAATCTGAAATAATTTTTCCAATGGATACTCTTTAAAACCTTTTATACCTACTTCCTTTTGAATTTTTATTCCCAGTGTTGCTGAGGAGTTGGCAGTTAATATACAGAATGAAGCTTCTGAAAAAATGTCTGCTTTGTAAGGCTCTATCTCTAAAAATGGATTAAAATTAAACTCAGTTAAACCTTTAATTTTTAGATTTTTAAACTCGTTAATCCTTTTATCTACGAACTGTTTAACTTCCTCTATAGCTTCCTTTATCTTATCTTCCGCTATCAATTTCCGCCTGTGTATACTTTATATCTGAAAGAATATTATAACCGTTTAAGAACACCCCTTCATCGTCTATAAATATGTTATGTAATATTTTGGAGTTTTCAGTAAGTTTTACAGTCTTTCCTTTAAAAGAAATAAATAAATTGTCTGCATTTCCCACAGTTTCTATTTTTATTTTGTTGTAAAACTTAACATTTACCTTATCACCTTTAGTTAGTTTTATTACCTTTTCATTACCATCAATATATGCAGTTAACCAAAACTTTACCTTTAGCTTTAAAAGTTATAATCTTTTCTTCGTTTTGCAGATTTTGATTTCCACTACTAGCATAAGTTAAATTTTTGGAAACTGTTTCGTTATTCTCTTCAGATATGAGTTTTAAATAAACTTCAAATTTATCAGGATTTTTATTCTCTTTATTAAAGTTAGATGCGTATATAATTGTTGATAAACTTAGAACTATTGAAACAGTTGTATTAATACCTTTCTTTATATCTAAAGAGCTTTTACTTTCAATCTCTTCAGGCTTATTTAATAACTCTTCTATATCTGAAATATCAACTTTTAAAACCTTTGCAACAAATTTTAATAAATATTTTGAATAAGGATTGTTTTTTATATAATCTTCATCTTTTTCCAGCTTATTTAATATATCTATAGGAATATATGTAAGTTTATAAATATCTTCTAAAGATAGTTTCCTTTCTTTTCTTTTTTCTCTACATCTATTTGAAAGCTCTAGTAAAAGTTGAAGTTTATCCACAATCCAATCCTTACCTTATATCTCACCATATATTATATGATTTTTTTTATATTTATCAAAACTTATTATCCGTTTAATAAAAATCTATATACAGCCATCCTCGTAAACAAGCCATTTTTTACCTGTTCTAGAATTACCGTTCTATCTCCATAAACAAGCTCACTGTTTATCTCAACACCTCTGTTAACAGGTCCCGGATGCATAATTATTCCATCTTTTCTAATAAGATTTATTCTTTCCTGATTTAAGCCATACTTAATTGAGTATTCATTTAAAGTTGAAAAGAAAACTTTATTCTGTCTTTCTAACTGAATTCTCAGAAATATAACAACATCTTTATCCATTAAAGCTTCGTTAATATCTGTAGTTATATTATCAACATCAAAGGATGATAAACATCTTGGGAGTAAGGTTTTTGGACCACACAATGTAATATTTGCTCCTAACATTTTAAATAGAAATATATCTGACCTTGCAACTCTACTATGTAGTATATCTCCAATTATCGCAATCTTTAAACCTTCAAGACTTCCTTTTTTTTCTAAAATTGTAAAGGCATCTAATAAAGCCTGTGTTGGATGTTCGTTAGCTCCATCTCCTGCATTTATAACATGAGATTTAACTTTGTCCGCAACTATTTTACTTGCACCTGACATATAATGTCTCATAACGATAAAATCAAACTGCATAGCCTCCAATGTTTTTATAGTATCATATAAATTCTCCCCTTTTTTTACTGAACTTGCAGACGCTGATATATTAATCGTATCTGCACCTAGTATCTTACCTGCCAACTCAAAAGATGTTCTTGTTCTGGTGGAGTTTTCAAAGAACGGAAGAACTATGGAATAACCTCTTAAATCTGAAAACTTTGTCTCACCGTTTAAATATCTTTTTTTATAGTATTTAAATATTTCATAAATCTCAAAAAATTTCTCCTTATTTAGTTGTCTTACAGATATTAAATCTTTCAAACCTTCCCCCATTAAAGATTTTAGAAATATTATAAAAGAAATAAAATTTATTTTTTTTACATATTGAAAATATATTAAACTTGCTAAATTTATTAGAATAGTAAATTTAACTAATTTTTACTTTATTTTTACTTTTGTTGTATATCTTAAATGTAAAATATTTAAGTTTATAACTGCATTGGAGCAAAAGGGGGATATTAAATGAATACAAAAAATAAAATAGAGACATTTTATAACAGATTAGAAAAACACGCTAAAATTAAAAGAAATAAAATCTTTTTAAAAGATTATGAAAGAAAGATAGAAATATGTTTAACTTTTGAAAAATTTAAAAATTTCGTTGATAGAGTATCACATTATTTATATAAAATAGGAGTAAAAAAAGGTGAGAGGGTAGGGGTTTTATTAGTTAACTCTTATGAATTCTTTGTTAGTATAATAGCCATACAAAAATTAGGTGCAATTCCTGTTCCTATCAATACATTTTTAAAAGAAAAGGAAATAACATACATAATAGATAATAGTAATATAAAAACATTAATAACTCAATTAAAATTTAGAGAAATTGTTGTAAAAACTGCAAAAAAGACGGAGTTAGAAAATATAATTTGTAAAGAAAATCTTGATAGAAAATTTAATAGTTTAGAAATACATTCATTTAAGGAAGCTTTAAAGGAGGAACCTTTAACAAATTTTTCAGTTGATATATACGGGGACGATGTGGCGATAATTTTATACACTTCTGGAACAACAGGAAAACCTAAAGGTGTAATGCTAACTTACGATAACTTAATTTCAAATGTGAAAGCTATAATAGAAGCTATGAAATTTACCGAAGATGATAGATTTTTAGTATTCCTTCCTATGTTTCACACATTTATGATTACAGCTGATTTATTAACACCTCTATATCTAGGAGCAAAAGTAGTATTACTAAAATCTGTTAAACCTTTTTCTAAGGTTATAGAAACAGTTGAAAGAGAACAGATTACCGTATTTATGGGCGTTCCTGAGATATATGCAGTTTTAAATAAATTAAATTTACCTAAGACTTGGGGGAAATCTGTTAGATATTTTATTTCTGGAGGTGCACCACTTCCGTTAAGAGTTTTAGAGGAGTTTAATAAAAAATTCAATTCTAAAATATACGAGGGATATGGACTAACTGAGGCTTCCCCTACAGTTTCTGTAAACACTGAAGAAAACTATAAAGCTGGTTCTGTTGGTAAACCTTTAAATGGAGTTAAGGTAAAGATAGTTAATGATAAATTTGAAGAGTTAGGATTTAACCAAATTGGAGAAGTTATTGTAAAAGGAAAAAATGTTATGAAAGGTTATTTTAATAATGAAGAGGCTACAAGGAGAACAATAAAGGACGGTTGGCTTTTAACTGGCGATTATGGTTTTATAGATGAAGAGGGCTTTTTACACATAGTTGATAGGAAAAAAGATTTAATAATATCCAAAGGTATTAATATATATCCAAGGGAAATAGAAGAAGTTTTATTAGAACATCCTTACATAGAAGAATGTGCAGTTGTTGGCTGGAAAGCAGATAATAATGGTGAAGTTCCTGTTGCTTTTATAAAAGTTAAGAACGGAAAATTCCTTTCTAAGGAAGAAATTAAATTATTTTTAAAGAATAAAATTGCAGTTTATAAAATACCAAAACATTTCTATTTTGTTAAATTTTTACCTAGAAATCCTTCAGGTAAGATTTTAAAGAGAAAGTTAAGGGAGATTTTAGAAAATAATGAGATCGATAAAATATTAGTAAAGAACAATT
>QNZF01000032.1 GCA_003978485.1 Persephonella sp. | reverse complement strand
TGATATTAAAGTTTATTCCTAACCCCCAATAACTATCTTTAGTATCCGGTGTTTCTATTTTATCATCTTTGGATACATAAGAATACTGTAATCCACCTTTAATTAAACCAAAATCAGATTTTAAACATAATGTCCAAATATTTCTTCCACCAGCTTCATCATAATAATGTAATCCATATTTAATTTTAGCACCAAGATTTAATTCCCCAGAGATACCCAATTCATAAGCGTCACTTACACCTTGTTGGAATAACCCGTTAGCTTGGTTATAACCTGCATAAACTCCAACATTACCTAAACCAGGTAAGTTTATATTGTATTCAGCTCTAGCACCTGTATATACAACTGGATTAAATAACACAAACATTAAACCTCTTGCTATATGTGGATTTAAAAATGTTACAGGTTTTTCACCATATTTGCTCCATAAAATACCACCAGATATTTTTAATCCATCTATTGGTACTATGTCAACTGTTGCTAACCAAGGTTTAAAGTTATCATTAGTTTTTCCTAGTTCTATTAATCCAGCACCTGCATTAACCACATCTGCTGAAGCTAATACAGTAGGAACTTCAAATTTTCCAAATGCCACATTGAAACCTATTGGGCTGTTAGGATCAGCCTTTTTACTTAATCCTACTATAACGTTGTAAAGTCTAAAAGTATCATTGTTCTTTCCAGTATTAAGTAAGTCATTATCTTGTGCTTCAAATCCTGCTGTTACTGCCCCGTAGAGTGTTAAATCTGAGTTAGCCACTGTTATAGTTCCTGCGTTAGCTGCCGAAAAAGCTAGTAAGCCTGCTGCAGCTAAACCTAATACTTTCTTCATTTTTACAAACCTCCCATTTTTATTTCTTTATTTATTAAACATAAAACATATTTTTTTTAATTTCAACTACAACTTAAATCTAAAGCAAACATTATGCCATTAAATAAACAGTTACTTAATAAAATATAAAGTAAATCCTAATGTAAAACAATGCTTATAGTATTGTAATTATCCATCTGTTAGCTAATTTGCAAATTTGCAAAATTTCTATATTTCTCTTTTTATCTTGTTAAATTCTTTCAATATATTAAAAAATTTATCTGTGCTTTCAAATTTTGGTGGTTCAGGAGGAAATTTAAAATCATTTTCATCTTTAGAATAATCTACCTCTCTTTTATTATTCTTGTTTAAAAAATAAAAAACTATACTAAATCCTGCAATAAACGTTAATAGAAATCTAAGCATTTTTTAACTCCTTAATGAAATTATATAAAAGTATAATATTATAAAAAATTTAATATTGCTATCTTAATTCTAATATTACAGGAATAGCGAAATTTAACTCTAACAAATTTTTACTTATTGAAAATAAACTTAAATTAATAGATGTAGATAAATTAGAGGTTTGGATATATGGAAAAATTTTTAAAACTAAAAAAAATTTTGGGCTTAATATTAGCACCTTTATTAGCTTTCGGTATATATTTACTGCCTCTAGAATTAAACGATAAAGCACATATAGTATTTTCAATACTTGTTTTTAATATTATCTTCTGGCTGTTTGAAGTAATTCCTTTATCTATGACTGCCTTATTAGGTATATCTATAGCAGTGATGTTAGGGGTTGTCTCAGTTAAAGAAGCCTTTAAAAGTTTAGGACATCCCATTGTTTTACTGTTTATAGGTAGTTTTCTATTGGCAACTTCTATGTCTAAGTATGGATTGGATAGAAGAATTGCATTAAATATTCTATCTAAGGATATATTTCTTAAAAGTCCATTTAGGATAATAATAGGTTTTTCTATAATAGCTTACTTTTTATCATTTTGGATTAGTAATACTGCAACAACTGCAATACTTCTACCTTTATCTTTAGGAATAATAATTATATTGAAAAAGACAAACATAGGAAATTTTGATAAGTTTACAGTTTTTCTTCTACTGTCAATAGCTTATGCCTCTTCAATAGGTGGAGCTACAACTTTAGTTGGAACACCTACAAACTTAGTTGGGGCAGGTTTTCTAGAAGAGTTAGGTTATGACGTTAATTTTGTAAATTGGTTTTTATACGCCTTTCCGATAACTTTTTTAACATATCTATTTTTCTTAGCTTATATAAAGCTTTATATAAAGAATAAAAATTATTCCTTTCAAGATGTGAAAGCTTTAATATCTGGTGAAAAGGATAAACTACCTAAAATAAACAGAGGAGAGATTAACACTATAATAGCTTTTTCCTTTGCTGTTATATTCTGGGTTTTACCGGGAATACTTAACATATTGGGAATGGAAGATTTATATAAATTTTTTAAATCACATCTACCTGAAGGTTTAGTCGCAATTCTATCTGCTATATTGCTTTTTATTCTGCCTGCCGATAATGGAAAAAACACACTTGATAGTAATGATTTAAAAGGATTGGATTGGGATACTATATTACTATTTGGTGGAGGTATTGCATTAGGTCAGTTAATTATGAAAACAGGTTTAGCTGAGTATATAGGAAATAAGGTTTCTTCTGTGGTATCTCCTGAAAATATAATTCTATTTATACTCATTCTTATACTTTCCATGGTTTTCCTAACAGAGATAAGCTCAAACACTGCAACAGTTTTAACATTTGTTCCTATTTTAATAGGTATATTGAAAGAATTAAATACAAATGCATTTTTTATAATATTTGGGGTTATAATAGCTGGAAGTTTTGCATTTATGCTACCTATAGCAACTCCTCCGAATGCTATTGTTTATGGTAGTAGGCTTATACCGTTAAAGACAATGGTAAAAGTTGGTCTAATCTTAAATGTTATTGGGGCTATAATTATTACCTGTATGGTGGTTATATATAGCTCGTAAAAGGTGTTATTGCAGATTATTGAATTAGATAATAAACTAAGAAGGATTATTTGTAAAAGAGGGAATAAGTAAATTTATTAAATTTTGTTTTAAGTTATTATCTGCAAGTGTGTTTAACTCTGTGATAAGATAATTTATTCAATGTTAATAAAAAATAAGGAGGTAGAGCAGATTTATGGCAACTAAATGGGAATTTTCTGCTGGTGGTGTAGTTTTTAGAAAAAATGAAAATGGACAGGTAGAGATTTTGTTAATAAGAGTAAAAACCAGATGGAGTTTTCCAAAGGGTAATATAGAAAGAGGAGAACCGAAAGACCAAGCGGCATTAAGGGAGGTTAAAGAGGAAACAGGGGTTGATGCTAAAATTTTAGATTATTTAGGTGAAGTTGATTACTGGTATAACATAGGTTTAACAAGAATTCATAAATTTGTTTACTACTATTTAATGGAGTATATTTCTGGAGATGTTGTTCCGCAGAAAGAAGAGATAGACGAGGCAAAATTTATGTCTATCACTGAAGCTGAAAAATCTTTAGCTTACTCTACAGATAAGGAAATATTAAACAGAGCTATAAACTCTATGAAAAAATTAGGAATTATATAAATGTTAACACTCCTTTTAAGGGGAGGAGTTAAACTTTTACAGATTTCAGATAGAGATAAAGCTTTGAGGAAAGGGGAGCTTTTAGGCTCCCTGTTAAACTTTATAGGCTATAGAAAGAAAGTTATTTTAAAAAATTTAGATATAGCTTTTCCTGAGTTAAATAAGCTGGAGAAGGAAAAAACAGCCGAAGGTGTTTTACAGTATATAGGAAGGAATATAGTAGATTTTGTAAGAATTCCTGTTTATTCTAGAAAAAATCAGATTTTAGATATAGCCGATATTGTAGAAGGGAAGGAGTTATTATATAAATATAAAGACAAAGGGGCAATTTTAATAACTGGTCATATTGGAAATTGGGAAATTTTAGGAGCTGTAATATCAAAACTTAATTATAAAATAACTGTTTTAGCTTACCGTCAGGAAAATAAAAAGATTAATCAATTTATAGAAAGTATTAGAACTTCAGCTAATATTGGAATTATATACCACGACCAACCTTTAAAGAAAATGTTAAAAATTTTAAATGAAGGTGGTTTTTTAGGCTTTCTAGCAGACCAAAATGCGTTAAGACATAGAGGAGTTTTTGTAGATTTCTTCAATTTTCCTGCATCTACAATATCTTTACCTGCAAAAATATCTTTAAAGTATAGAATACCTATGATTTTCACATACAATTATTTAGATTTAAAGGATAAAAAATATAAGATATTCTTCAAAGAGATAGATATATCCAAATACTCTAAAAATCAGTATAAAGAGTTAACTCAGGAGTTTACTAAAGAATTGGAGAAAGCTATAAGGAAAAATCCATCACAATATCTATGGACACATAAAAGATGGAAAACGAGACCTGAAGGAGAACCAGAAAATATTTATCGGTAGTTAGTTTAAAAGTTCATAGGTAAAAAATTTCAATAAATAAATAATAAAGCTAAAGCTCTCCTCATAGAATTAATAGAACGAGGAAAAACTTTACTCTTTCTCTTAAACATAACTAATCTATCCCTTATTACTGAATGTAATCCTTCATTCAAATTCTATTTATTTATAAAATTAAAAAGTTATAACATTTGATTTTTCCGCAGAGTTTATAAAGTTTATAAATGTAGATGCACCAACAGGATTTTCCAATCCTTCAAATAACTCTGAGCTATCTATTCCAAACATTTTTAATGCATTATTACATGGGTAAATCTTTACTCCTAAATCTATAGCCTGTTTTATCAAATCTTCAACTGAAGGAACTTTGTTAGATTTAAATTTTTCTTTAATCATTTCTGTAGTTTTTCCTACTAACTCAACGGTATTTAAATCCTTTAAGCCCGGATTAAGACTGCTGAAAAAGATTGCACCATCTGTTGAAAGTGTTAGATTTTTAATTCTCTCTTTATGAAGGACATTTATTCCGTAAAAACTAAAAAACATCCCGGTCTCTATTCCCATAGAAGCTGAGGTGTTAGCTAACATAAATGCAGGTAATACTTTATCTAATGTTCCACTAACAACTATAATACCTAATCTTGCAGACATATTCTTCTCCGTAAACTAATTTTTGATTATAAAATTAATTCTACAACCAGCTATTACGTTAAACTATAATCTAGCTTAGGTGTTTTTTATCCATTATCTTAAAATTTAATATAAAATTGATATTAAACCATTATAAAATTAAGGGTTTTTGTTGAGGAAAAAAGTAATAACAGCATTATTTTTGTTTGGATTAATAAGTTTTAACTCGTGGGGGCAGGGTCTACCTGTATATGTAGATGCAGATAATATTATTAAAGAGAAAGACAAAGTAATAGCTAAAGGTAATGTTGTAATAAGGAAAGGTAAGCAAGAGTTATTAGCTGACAAAGTAATCTACTATCCAGATAAAGATTTAGCCTACTTTGAAGGTAATATAAAAATTAAAACGGAAAAGTTTGAGGGAGTTGCATCTAAAGGTAATTGGAATTTTAAAAAGGATGAAGGTGAGTTATACAATGTAAAAGGTGTTTTGGAAGGTGGATATTACTTTTACGCTAAAAAGTTAAGTAAAATAAATGATAGATACTATTTTACAGATTTAAAAATATCTAAATGTAAGTTTGATAGCTACGATTGGTATATATCAAGTTCAAAAGGTAATTTTAAAGAGAATGATTATATTTACTCCTACAACACCGTTTTTAGATTTTGCAAAGTTCCAATTATATACACACCTTATTTTGCCTATCCGACCAGTTCACGTAAAACAGGTTTTCTAGTACCGACCATATCAACAGATAGTTATAATGACCTTATCTTAAGAGTTCCTTTCTTTTGGGTAATAGACAGAAGCTCAGACGCAACTATAACATTAGATTATAGGAATAATCAAGGAATAGGAACTGATATTGAGTATAGGAGGCAGTTAAATAAAATAGACAGACTAAAATGGAATTTGTTTTATTTTAAGGAAAAATCAAACGGTAGTTGGTGGGAAGGTAGAGATATAGGAAGATTACAAAATAGATGGAGATTTAAATTAGATACTACATTTAGATACAAAAAGTTCAGCTCCTTTGTAAATGTTGATATACCTAGTGACCCTTACTTCTTTGAGGATTACGGTTCTATAGGTTCTATATTTAATCCTTTACCAAATAGATATATTTCTTACACAAAATCACAACTTTTAGCCATATACGATGGAGATTATACTTCAACAGAAATAAATTTTGATTATCTTTATGACCTTACTAAACCTAACAACGAGGAAACTTTACAGAGACTTCCAGAGATAAGATTTTACATAAAAAGATTACCTATCTTAAAAAATTATGGTTTTTATACAGACTTTTTATCTGTAAACACAAACTTTTATAGAGAAAAGTTAGTTAAAGGTTTCCGTTCAGATAACAGTTTAAGACTTTCATACTTCACAAATTTTTGGAAACTTTCAAATGTTCTTGAGATAAAACCGAGATTTATAGCATATCTAAACTTAGACGGTAATTATAACGACCAAACTTTTAACAAAGAACAGAAAACTAGGTCGGTGGTTAATATATCCGATACTCTAAGGACTATAGAGTATAAAGATTATGGAGATTTTGTTCATTCTATAATACCTGAGATAAAGTTTGAGTATATAACTTCCCACAGTAATAAAGGTATTCCTATATTTGACAGAAATGATTTTATTCCGGAGAAGAAGGATATAGATTTTGCAATTCATAACATTTTAGATTTTAAAGAAAAGAATAGTTATTTAAGATGGAGTGTTGAGACTGGATACGCCTCTAAAGGCTATTATTACATAGGGAAGAATAAAGAAGATGGATATATAAAACCTTTAACTAATACAGTTTACCTTTCTATAGATAAATATTCATTTTCAAACAGTTTAATTTACAGTTTTAAGACTAATCAGATAGAAACGGCTATATCTTCATTTTCAGTTGCATTGTTTGATTGGTTAAAGTACTCTGTATCCCATTCTTACAGTAATAACTCAACTAATCAGATTACTAACAGTATTTATGGAAAGATAAAGAATTGGAGTTATAACTTTTCAGTTTTAAACAATATTAGAGAAGGATATATACAAAGAAAAAGTTTTTCTCTTACTTGGGATAGGGAGTGTTGGAATTTACAGTTCTTTTATTTAGAAGACTTTAACAAATCTACAGGGAAAACATACCGGAGTTATTACTTCGTTATAAATATCTTAGATGTTCGTTATCAATTACCTTTCTTAGCTTCAACAAGAGGATATTAAAAAATTATGGAAATTTTTGATTTAAAAAAACTTGGAGATATAGAGGAAGGATATTTTATAGAAAGGGTAAATAGATTTGTTGGCAAAATAAGGTTAAATAACTATATTTACAGTTGTCATATTGCAGATACAGGAAGGTTAAAGGAGATACTTACCGTAAACAGAAAAATATGGGTAATAAAAAATAAAACAGGTTTAAAAACAGATTATAAACTTATTTCTGCAGAAATGGATAATGGGGAGATTGTTTTAGTAAATACATCTCTACACTCTAAAATTGCATTGGAAGTTCTAAAAAAAGGATTTTTAGGATTTGTTCCCAAGAAAATAAAGTCGGAGTTTAATTTTGGGAAAAGTAGATTAGATTTTATTATAGACAATAAAATATTGATTGAGTTGAAAGCAAGTAATCTACTATTAAACAACAGATGTGTTTTTCCTGATGCACCTACAGAGAGGGGAAGGAAACATCTAAATGAGCTTTTAAAAGCAACTAAAGAAGGCTTTAAATCTATTATTCTTATTATGGGATTAAGGGATTGTAAGTGTTTTCAACCAAATGTTGAGTTGGATAAAAATTTTTCAGATACTTTCTTTAATGCATTATCTAATGGAGTAGAATTTTTAGGTTTTAAAATAAAAATTGATAGGAAAAATAAGAAAATACTTTTTAATGGAAAAATGGAGTTATGCAAAAAATCTTAAATGACAATTTATAATATTTCTTTAAAAATCTAATAAAGGGGCTTAAAGTTGGAGCACTCAGGAATAATTATTTTAGATTTCGGTTCGCAGTACACACAGTTAATTGCAAGAAGAATTAGGGAGTTAAATATATTCAGTGAGATTTTACCTTTTAATGCTACAGTTGAGGAGATAAAAAAGCATAATCCAAAGGGAATTATATTTTCAGGTGGTCCTGCTTCCGTTTATCAACCTGACGCACCTAAACCTGATGAAAAGGTTTATCAGTTAGGATTGCCTATATTGGGAATATGCTACGGATTACAGGTGATAACAGATAATTTCGGTGGTAAGGTTGTAAAGGCAGATAGGCATGAATACGGTAAAGCTGAATTGGAAATTTTAGATAACTCAGATTTATTCAGTGGTCTTCCTAAAAAAATAGATGTTTGGATGTCCCACGGTGATAAGGTTGTGGAGCTGCCGAAAGGTTTTGAGCCTATAGCAAAAACTGAAAATTCTCCTTTTGCGTCTGTTAGGGATAGAAACAGGAAAATATGGGGAGTTCAGTTTCATCCAGAGGTAAGCCATACTCCACTTGGGAAAGAGATACTTAAAAACTTTGCTGTAAAGATTGCAGGTTGTAAGCAAGATTGGACAATGGGGAATTTTATAAATGAGAAGGTAAAGGAGATTAGGGAGGAAGTCGGGGACAAAAAGGTTATATGTGCTTTGTCCGGTGGAGTTGACAGTTCTGTTGCGGCAGTGTTAGTTCATAAGGCTATAGGAGATAATCTAACCTGTATATTTGTTGATAATGGTTTATTAAGGAAAGGAGAAAGGGAACAGGTAGAAAGAACATTTAGAGAAAACTTTCATATACCTTTGGTTGTTGTAGATGCAAAGGATAAATTTTTAAAGGCGTTAGAAGGGATTACTGACCCTGAGAAAAAAAGAAAGATTATAGGAAATCTATTTATTGAAGTTTTTGAAGAGGAGGCTAAAAAAATACCTGATGTTGAGTATTTGGTGCAGGGAACACTTTATCCAGATGTTATAGAAAGTGTATCTGTTAAAGGACCGTCTGCTGTAATTAAAACTCACCACAATGTTGGTGGTTTACCTGAAAGAATGAATTTAAAACTTATAGAGCCTTTAAGAGAATTATTTAAAGATGAGGTTAGACAATTAGGTAAGGAGTTAGGCTTACCAGATGAGATAGTTTACAGACAACCTTTTCCGGGACCAGGACTGGCAATAAGAATAATTGGAGAGGTGAACAAAGAGGATTTAGATATATTGAGGGAAGCGGACGCAATACTGTTAGAGGAAATAAAAAAAGCTGGATACTATACTAAACTTTGGCAGTCTTTTGCAGTATTACTGCCTATACAAACTGTAGGAGTTATGGGAGATTACAGAACATATGAGAAAGTTATAGCTATAAGAGCTGTTAACTCTTCAGATGGTATGACTAACTACCTTACGACCTGTTGGATAGAATAATGAGAAGAATAATTAATGAAGTGGAAGGTGTTAACAGGGTAGTTTATGATATAACATCAAAGCCACCGGGTACAATTGAATGGGAATAATATTTTGAAAAGATTAAAGGTTAACAGAGAGACAGACTTAAAAACTTTTTTGGCAGAAGAGTTAAAAATATCAAAAAGTAAGGCTAAAGACTTAATTGATACTAAAAATGTTTTAGTTAACGGCGAGAGGGTATGGATAGCAACACATAAACTAAAAAAGGGAGACCTTGTAGAGCTCCCTTTTTTTAATTCTTTTAAAAATGAAGATTATAAAATTGAAAAAAATATTTTATACGAAGATGATTTTATAATTGCCATACAGAAACCACCTTTTTACGAGAGTAATAAATCTAAAAACTCTGTTGAGTATCTGTTGAGAAACTTTAAAAGAGACAAAAATATAGAAGCTATACATAGGCTAGATAGGGAAACTTCAGGAGTTTTACTGTTTGCAAAAAATAAAAAAGTTTTTTACAAATTTAAAGATTTATGGTCTGAAAGGAGAGTAAAAAAGGTTTATTTAGCAATATCTTACGGTTCTGCAGATTTTAAAAGAAAATTTATTAATCTTCCAGTTGACAGGAAGATAGCCAAGTCTGATGTTTATGTTCTGGATAAGAATAACGAGTTTACACTTTTTAAGATTGATTTAAAAACCGGAAGAAAACATCAGATAAGAATACATCTTGCGAAGATTGGTTATCCTATAATTGGAGATAAGATTTACGGTCTAAAAAAGATAAACGATTTTAGACTGAAAAGTATAAACAGACAGATGTTACACGCTTACACTTTAGAGTTTATCCATCCTTACTATAAAAAATTAATGAAGATAAAAGCATCTATCTATCCAGATTTTAAAAAAAGTCTTAGGATTTTAAAACTTAGATTTAATGGATAATCTAAAAATCAATTATCTTTGCATAATCAGATATTAATTTATAAACTAATTTTGCATCTCTAGGCTTAAGTTTGTATATAAAAAATATAACTCCTATCACTCCTTTTTTATTCTCTAGAACTACAGATACTATATACTCGGCGTCAAATTTTTCATTTATTAAACTTTTAGTAAATATCTGTGGATTGTCCTTTATATACTTAAGAATACTTTTATCGCACTTATTTCTATCAGTACTTACACATTTAGATTTTATATAATCAAAAAAGACTATATCATCTGCAGATAATATCTCTTTTAAGATGAATATAAACTGTTTCAGATTTAGTTTACCTTCCTGTAAATCATTTAAAAGATTTAAAGTAGATAAAATTTTCTTATTCTCTTCCAATCTATCCTGATACTTAATATTTTGGATGTAAATCTCTTCAATATCCTCTCTTATCTTTTTTAACTCTTTTTCCTTTTTATTAATTAAACTTTTTAGCTTAAAAAATCCTGCTAAACCAGCAAAAATAAGCGGGATAAACAGTATATCTGTAAAGTTAGATATATATAGAGAGATTGCTATAGGTATGGTAGCAAAAAGTGAAAACATAAAAATATCTTTCTTACTGTCAATAAAATCAGCAATTAACGGAATTATAAAAACTGATAAATAATGAAAACCTGTAAAATAAATGATTGTAGATATAAAAAGCATATCTATTCCTAAAAATAAAAACTTAATCCAACTTCTGTTTTCTGCTTCAATTACTATAATATATAGAACTAAATAAGCTAAAGATGCGAGGATTAAAGGATTTCCATAATCTATATTTGCGAAATAAACAGTCAGTATAGTTCCTAGTACTATAAAAAATCTAACTAAAATAGAGTAGTTTAATTTAATCATTTAAACTTATCTCGTTATAAAGGTTTTTTATAATATCAAATATATTCTCTGACATATCTAATATAAACTTATCTACTACGAAATTTTTATCAAGTTTGTATAAATTTATGTTAGGTTGTGAGTTAAACCATATTATAGGATAGTTTTCAGGTAAATTTACTAACTCATCTGACATAGCAGGAGATATAAATTTTTTCTTTTTATTGAAAATATTAATTATTCTTTTATAAAGAATTTTATCTAATATATATCTATCAGTTTTTATTATTAGTTTTTCATTACCTAAACCACTGTTTTCTATGTTATAGATAGCTATAACTTCTTCCAAATTTTTTATATGTTCTTTAAGTGAAATGTAGTTTGTGTATTTAAAATCTGTTATTAAGAACCTAAGTCTGTATATATCAGATTGAAAATTTTTAAATCTTTTTAACAGATATTTAAAAAGCTTAAAACTTCCGTAAAAATCTAAACTGTCATAATTTTGAAAACGACTATCAAATGGAAGTAGAATAATTATAAAATTACCACCTAATCCAAAATCTATAAAAATATTTTTAGATTTATACTTTTTACTTTGAATATCTAGATTTATCTCAATTTCTTTAATGTTATCTAAAAAACTGTAAACATTTAATATTGGAAAGTCTGTAGAATAAATCTTTCTACCAAAATCTACATTTGTTATAACTGCCTTAGGTTTTATCTTGAAGAGATATTTTAGATATATGTGTTTTTCTATTTCTTTAATATAAAGGATTTTATTGTTTAATCTTTTGACAGATAGAAGTATATCTCCCTTTAGGTTTTCTATATGGATTAACTCCCCAGATAGTCGGTTTTCTCCAGTGTATCCTAAGGAAAGTGGAAAGGCTTTAAGCCTTCCACTATTTTGGAATTTTAACTCACAACTTTTTATTAAATTGTCTTCTAAAGTTATACTTTCCTTTTTTATGTCTTTAAACTCTTTTTTTAACTCTTTGTATATTCTGTCTATAACTTTCATCTAGCGTTAAATTTCCACAATCCAATGTTTATACTTAGGTATTTTACCCCTTACCGCATCAAAATAAACATCCTGTATTTTTTTTGTTATACTTCCTACTTTACCATCGCCGACTTTAACATGGTCAACTTCTATCACAGGCGATATTTGTGCTCCAGTACCACAGAAGAATATTTCGTCTGCCACATATAACTCTGTCCTTGCTATCTGTCTCTCAATAACTTCAAAACCTAAATCTTCTGCAATGGTTTTAACTGCATTTCTAGTTATACCTTCTAGTATATCGTCTGAAACAGGTGGAGTTATCAGTTTACCGTCTCTAACTATAAATATATTTTCCGCCGAACCTTCAGAAACAAATCCTTTTTCATTTAACACTATCGCTTCATCTGCTCCATTTAGAAGGGCTTCAGTTTTTGCAAATGCACTGTTAACGTAAGCTCCTGCAACTTTTAATCTAGGTGGTATCATATTGTCATTTAATCTTCTCCAAGATGATACTTTAGCTTTAATTCCTTTATTTATATCTATATAGTCACCTAAAGGATAGGTATATATAGTTATTTTTGCAGAGTATCCTATAAGTTTCGGACTTATCTTTAAATCTGAGAAGTAAACTAAAGGTCTTATATATATATCACTTTTAATATTGTTTTTCCTAATTAACTCCTTTGTAATCTCTATTAAATCATCAATACTTTCTTCTATCTCCATATTCAAAACTTTCATATTTTGAAATAATCTCTGATAATGCTCTTTAAAAAATAAACCGTACATTTTATCCGTTTCTTTATCGTAATAGGCTCTTATTCCTTCAAAAATAGCTGTTCCGTAATGTAATGAGTTTGTCTTAACACTAATTTTAGCCTCATCCTCAGGAACGATTTTTCCTTCAAAATAGATATATTCCATAAATATCCTCCATATATCTTATAAACTTTAACTAAATCATTATAATCTAAATTAAGCTAACAGAATTAGTCTAAAAGAAGAAAAAGAATATAAAATCAGAAAAAATAGGTTAATATTTCTTGATAGAAGTAATATTAGTAATTTTAATGGTAGAATTGCTCTTAAACATTATATTTATCAACATAATTTAACCTACCTTTTTTCGTATTTTATTAACGCTCTTCTGAAGTATTTATCTTTAGGAACTAATACCTCATACTTAAACTTTCTAGCTTGAGACGGAGACTTAAAGTAGCCAATTATAACTTTGTAATAATTTTTCCCATCAACTTTGTATTTAACAATCTTAGGCTTAACTCCTAAAGCTTTTAATCTTGTGTAGAGCTTTAAAGCATTACCATAACTTGAGAACAGTCCAACTTGTAAGTAATACTTAAATTTAACTTTAGGCACACTCTTTTTTTTATAACCATACCTTATAATCTTCTTTCTCTTTTTTGTCTCATCTGTAAAATATCTTCTGTATTTTGGTTTAACTTCCTGTAAAGGTTTTTTTGGCACTGTATACTTTTCAGGTTTCGGTAAAGTCTTAGGCTCTTCAGGTTTTTTTATAAAAAATTGCTCATTTATTATATTTGTTTTACCTTCCTCATTATTTGAAAAATTTTTTCTTTCCCTTACCTTCTTTAAAAACTCCTCTATCTGTTGTTTTAAAACGATATTTTTAGATAGATTTAAAGCTTTTTTTAAGTAATACTCTGCCTTAATGTAATTCTTTAAATAGTAATGGGCTTTACCTAAGCCAAAGTATATTTGGGGCAATTCTATCCCCATATTCAAAGCTGTTAGATATGTATCATACGCATCTATATACCTTTTGCTTTTTAGGTAGTACTCACCTAACAAAATGTAAGCCTGTGAAAAGTAAGGATTAAAGGTTAAAGTTTTCTTCAGATATTCTTCAAAAAGGTTATAATTTCCTTTTTTCTTATAAACTAAAGCTATATTAAAGAATGCTTTGTCTCTGTTTTTATACTCATCTAGAGATACTGCTTTTTGAAAATATTTTAAAGCTTCATCATATTTTCCCTCAGAAGCTAACAACACACCTAAGTTTGTGTAAGTTTCTCCCCTTCTCGGCTCTAACTTTATAGCCTTTAAAAATAACTTTTTAGCCTTTTCCTTTTCACCTGCTCTAGCGTATGCTATTCCTAAAGCGTTAAGAATATCCACATCATTACTGTCTAACTCGTAAGCCTTTTTCAGATAGTAGATAGCCTGAGATAAATTTCCTCCCTCCAAATCTGCAAGGCCTAATCTGTAGTAATACTTAGGATTTTTTATAGTAGTTTGCCTTTCCTTTACTTCTGTAGTTTTTGGGGCACAACTAAAAAGATTTACTATTGTAAAACTGGAAAATATTAATAGAACTAAATAGATATTAAAAATCTTTTTCATTTCTATACCTTTTATACAGAGTGTTTGTATATAATTCGGAAAAAATAAAGTATAGAATTAGCTAGAGAAGAAGAATAAGCTAATCGATGGAAGAAGGCAAACAGCTTAATTTTTATTTTTTGATATATCAAAATCTTCAGGCTTTACAGTATCTAAAAACTTTCTAAATTCTTCCAATTCCTTATCAATATCTTCCGAATAATCCTTAACATTTTTAACACTGTTTTCTAACTCGTTTACACTTTTCTCCAAGTCTTTAACATCTTTAATCTCTTCATCTCTTTCATTTGTAAAATCTGACACCTTATCCTCTGCCGAACTATCTATTTTCTTTATATCCTTTAGATTTACACTTTGGACAACATTTTCATCAATGTATATTGGAACGTTAAATCTTAAAGCTATATTGATAGCATCGCTAGGTCTAGCGTCAACTTTTATCTCTTCTCCATCTTTATTTTTTAAGACTATCTCTGCAATATAGATATTGTTTTGCTTATCTATCACTGCCACATGGTCAACAGTAGCATTTAAAGCCATTATTATAGATTTGATTAAATCATAAGTCATAGGTCTAGGTGTTTTTATACCTGCCTTATACATAATAATTCCTTCAGCTTCAGGTAAACCAATCCATATAGGAAAGATTTGATTTTCATCTTCTACATTTTCTAACAGTAATATTGGAGAACCTGTAAAAGTATCAGCACCTATATTTCTAACTTTTACCTTAATCATCTTTATCACCTCTCAAATTTTATACTAACATATATATATTTCTTATTAAGAATAATATAAAATTTTTATTTTTTTTCAACCCCCTATATCATAATTTAAAGGATTGGTTAATTTGGAATAGGAACATTTAAACGAAAAATTAAATTCATATTCTTCCTTCCAATATTAAATTTAAACTTTACCCTTAGATAAATAAAGAGTTAAAGCCTTTTAGCAATTCAATAAAAAAATAAAGTTATGTTTTAATATTAATAGTTAATCAAAAATAGGAACAGGTTTTTATGAGAATAATAGAAAAGGTTATAGAATGGATACTCTGGCAAAGTAGATTGATGATATTTTTAGCTGTTGTATTTGCTATCCTATCAGCTTTAATTCTGGTTATAATTGGAAGTATTGAGGTTTGGTCTGTTTTAGAAAAATCCGCTAAACTTATAACAGGAGTAATAGATTTTGAAAAATTTTACAAATATGCTATTAAAAATATTGTAACGGCAGTTGATATTTACCTTATAGCAACAGTTTTATTAATTTTTGGTATTGGGTTGTATGAGTTATTTATAAGCAAAATTGATTATATAGAAAAAGACCATAAATCTTCTAAAATCCTTGAGGTTCATACATTAGACCAATTAAAGGAAAAACTAGCAAAAGTTATACTAATGGTTCTAATAGTAACATTCTTCAAGTATGCGATAGATTTCCATTATGAAGATATAAAAAGCCTTTTAGTTTTAAGTATAGGAATACTTCTAATAGCATTATCAATATATATGATACATAAAAGTCAGACTGAAAATAATCATTAAGAGGTTAAGGATGGAGAAAGCTATACTTGCACTTGAAGATGGTCATTTTTTTTATGGTTATGCATTCTCAGGTTTTAATGTTAAAGAAACAGGTGGAGAGGTTATATTTAATACATCTATGACTGGTTATCAGGAAATACTTACAGACCCATCTTATAAAGGTCAAATTGTCGTTATGACACCATCAGAAGTTGGTAATTATGGAGTTAACGATGAGGATGTTGAAAGTGAAAAGGTTCATGTTAACGGCTTTGTTATAAAAGATTTATCAAGTATAGTTTCAAACTGGAGGGCAAAAAAAAGATTAGAAGATTATTTAAATGAGAATAATGTTATCGGTATATATGGTATAGATACAAGGGCTTTAGTTCGTATAATTAGACAGTATGGAGTTATGAAAGGTTATATAGGTATAGGAGATATATCTCCTGTTGAAGCAGTTAAAAAAGCTAGGTCTGTCCCTGATATATCAGAATTACAACTTGTTCCAAAAGTTAGTAAAAATAAAGTGTATAAATGGAACGAAGGTAGCTGGGAATGGCCTAACGGTTATAAGAAAATCACAGAAACAAAATATAGAGTTGCAGTTTTAGACTTTGGTGTAAAGAGAAATATATTGAGGCTCTTAGCAGATAGACAATTAGATTTAACAGTTTTTCCTTACAATACACCTGCAGAGGAAATAATAAAATTTCAACCTGACGGAATATTCTTATCAAATGGACCCGGTGACCCTGCAATACTCCATTATCAGATAGAACAGATAAAAAAGTTATTAAAAACAGATATTCCAATGTTTGGCATATGTTTAGGACATCAGCTTTTATCTTGGGCTTTAGGAGGAAAAACTTATAAGCTAGAGTTTGGACATCACGGCGGAAACCATCCTGTAAAAAATCTAAAAACTGGCAAAGTTGAGATTACGGCACAGAACCATAACTACGCAACAGACCCTGATAGTCTCCCTTCAAATGTTGAAATAACCCATATAAACCTTAATGACAACACTATTGAAGGTATCAGACTTACAGATAGACCTGTGTTCTCTATACAGTATCACCCTGAAAGTTCACCGGGACCACACGATAGTTTATATATATTTGATGAATTTGTAAAATTAATAGAAAACAGTTAAAAGTATGTCCATTGCAAAGTTTGAGCTATTAAAAAAAGATTTTTTAAACTCCCTTTCTCCAGACAAACTTAATCTTTTAAAAGATTTATCTGATTACTCAAAATGTATCTCCGATTTTATCTTTAGACATACTGACCAATTAGATTATATCTACAACGAATTAGAAAAAGATTTATACGGTAGAGAAAGATTAATAAAAGAGGCATTAAATCTGTTAAATATCCACTCTGACAACCAATTTATAACAGAGTTAACCATATTTAAACTTAAACATTTTTCTAGAATTGTAGCTAAAGATATTTACAAAAAGGAAGAGTTTGAAAAGCTAACAGAGGAATACTCATACTTAGCAGATGCAACGGTGGAAGTTGCTTACAGAAGAGCTTATAAAAAATGGGAAAAGATTTACGGAGAACCTAAAGAAAAACTTACTGGAAAGGTTGCAGCAGGAACAGTTATAGCCTTAGGAAAGTATGGAGGATTAGACCTTAACTACCACTCAGATATAGATATTATGTATATCTACTCTGATGATGGAAGGACAGAAAAAGGACACACTAATAGAGAGTTTTTTACAAATCTGTTCCAAACATTGACCAGTTATCTATCTAAAAGAAATCTGGAAGGGATAACTTGGATAGTTGATTTAGATTTAAGACCTGAAGGTAAGAAAGGCTTTATAGCCTATCCTTTACCATTTATTGAACATTATTACTGGAGCTTTGGTAGAACTTGGGAAAGACATATGCTAATAAAGGCAAGGTATGGCGGTGGAGATGAAGATTTATTTAAAAATTTTCAAGAGATTATAACCCCTTTCGTTTATCGTAAACATACAGGCACAGAGGTTTTTGAGGAGATAGGAGAGTTAAAAAGATTAATTGAGATTGATGCAGAAAAGAAGATAAAAAACGGTTTTGATGTTAAAAGGGGAAAAGGTGGAATTAGGGAGGTTGAGTTTACAACACAGATTTTACAACTTTTATACGGTGGAAGAGATAAAGATTTAAGAGAAAATAAAACTTTAAAAGCTTTACAAAAGATTGTTGAAAAAGGATATTTAGACAGAAAAAAAGGGAAAATTTTAAAGGAAGGATATATATTTTTAAGAAAAATTGAAAATGTTATACAAATAGAAAACTGTGTCCAGACCCATATTTTAAAATTTGATGAAGTGGAAAAAATCGCTAAAAAGCTTGGTTTTAAAGATAAAAGAGAATTCTTAGACAAACTTAACTTCTATAGGGATAATATAAACGAGATATTTAATAACCTTTTACCTGAAACAGATGTTAAACTTTCACCTATCCAGAGATATATACTTACAAAACATTACGAAGAAGAAGCGAAAGACTATCTAAAAAGAATAGGTTTTAAATCTCCTTACTGGGCATTGAATATATTTAAAGATGTATTTTTCTCTAAACAGTATGTAGAGTTATCATCAAAGTATAAAGAGATACTGTTTGAATTTCTACCTGTTTTAGAGGAAGAATTAAAAAAATTTGAAGACAGGGAAGACTTTCTTTTGAATGTAAGCAAAATTTTAATAGATGGTGGTTTACTAATCCTTTTTGCTTACTCACTGGAGCAAAACAAAAAACTGGCAGATTTCATTCTGAAGGTTGCCAAACTGTCAGATTATATATCTTCATTACTGGCTAAAGACAAGGAAATAGCAGATTGGTTTTTGAATTTTAATGAAAGTTTAACTGAAAAAGTTGATTTTGAAAGGGAGTTTATAAAGCTAAGGGAAAAGTATAACTGTATAGATAGCTTGAAAAAACTAAAGAAGTATACAGAGGTTTTTAGTACAGTTAATTATTTATCTGAAATAGAAAAGAGCAATCCGAAGAAAAATTTAAAAAATCTAAACAGTTCCCTTTCCAATCTAGCAGATTTTATTTTAGAAAAACTTTATCAGTATTATGAAGGAAAGGAGTTTTGTATATATGCACTTGGGAAGCTAGGAAGTAGAGAAATGAATATTGGTTCTGATTTAGATTTAATATTTGTTATGAAAGATGAAAAATCAAAAAGTAGATTTTACGATATACCTTTAAAAATTATTAAGTCTTTAACTTCCTACAGTAAGGAAGGAATACTGTATCAGATTGATTTAAGATTAAGACCTTTCGGTAAAAAGGGAGAGTTAGCACCATCTTTAAGTTTTTATAAAAATTATTTTGAAAAAGAAGCTAAAAGCTGGGAAAGGTTAGCTTGGTCTAAAAGTAGATTTATAACAGGTGATAAAAGTACAAAAGATGAAATGGATAGAGTTATAAAAGAGTTTGTTTTTGAGAAACCAATTAACACAGATTTTATTGAGGATATTCTTGATATGAGGTTAAAACTGGAAGGATTAACTAGGGAGAGTAATAACGAGATAGACATAAAACTTGGTAAAGGGGGATTAACAGATTTAGAGTTTTTAGCTCAGTTAAAGATAATAAAGGACAGATTAAATGAAACAAATATTTTGAATGTTATAGATAAATATTTCTCTGATTTACTAAAAGACTATTTATTTCTGAGGGAAATTGAGGCTAGATTGAGAATTATAAAGGGAATAGGTATATCTAAAATCTCTCTAAACTCTCCATACTTCTATCGTATAGCCCATTCTTTTAACAAATCTGAAAGAGAATTATGGAAGAATATTTTAAACACAAAAAACAGAATAAGAGATAAATTCTTAAGAAGAATTAAAGATTTTTGTCGTTAAAATTTTAATCCAACTAAATCTTTACTGGTTTTATTTCCTTTAACATAGTTTTTAAATCTTTTTGATACTTTTTATCCTTTTTATGTAAGGCTATCCATAAGTCATATTGATTTTGAAATTTTAACCAAAATTCAGGTGTAGTTCCAAAATATTTTGCCAATTTCCAAGCTATATATGGAGTTAACCTTCTTTTTTTGTTTATAAGTTGTCTTATTGTAAATGAAGATACATTTATATCTTTTGCAAGTTGATTAACACTAATTCCTAACGGTTTCATAAATTCTTCTTCCAAAATCTCTCCTGCATGCACAGGTGGAGAAGTTCTTTCTAATAAATCTGTATTAGCTTTAAAGGTTTGCTTTTTATTCAAAACATTTTCTTCATACTCTTTAATGCTTATAACCATAATATTACCTGGTAAACCAAAGTGTAAAAAACTAATTACACTTTGGGCTGGGGTATTTGTATTCCGCCTTTTTCAGGTGTGGATATATCCCCAGCTGGCGGTATTTATCCACACCTAAATTGTGTTTTAAATCTTCTTTTTTTGTTTATAAGTTGTCTTATTGTAAATGAAGATACATTTATATCTTTTGCAAGTTGATTAACACTAATTC
>QNZF01000033.1 GCA_003978485.1 Persephonella sp. | reverse complement strand
CTTCCCTTTTTCTCTACTTATCTTTACTCCTTCTAATCCCTTATATGCTTTATCCCCTATTACTTCATATTTATCCACTAATTGCCTAAACCAATAACTCTTTTTATATCTTTCCTCAAATGCTTCCTTCCCGTGCTTACTACCCTCCGTATACCATATATCATATACATTTCCTTCTTCATCAATTAATACCATTACCAACACTCCATAATACTTCTCTTCTATCTCTATTTTCTTCAAAAAACTTACTTACAGGAGTTTTAATATATATCTCCGTTGCTTCATCTATATTTTTCGTAAATATTTTCGCAATATGTATGCTATATGATAAAGACAATGCACCAAAGATTATTGAAAATAAAGAAATTAGTGTATATCCTAAAATATCATTGATAAAAAAAGCCCCAATAGAAAGTATTGCAAAAAGAACCTCAATAATGAAAAAAATTAGAATAATTTGAACTAACTTTGAAGGTTTAGATTTTATTAATTTAAATGCAAATTTTAAAGGACATAAATAATTTTCATGGATTGTCTTACATTCATTCATTTTATTACCACCCCCTTAAAAATTTATAATTTAATACTTATTTTTCTTTAGCTTGGCTTTACAGTAAGAAATTAATTTTCTTTATTTTGTTTTAAACTAATGTCAAATTTTATAGTGCCAACACTATTTCTAATAAACCTTTGACCAAAATCAATGAATACGAGATTTCAAAACCGTAGCTTAATCTCTAGAATTATGATATAAATCACATTGCATTCTACAACTCAACAGATATTTGGGAGAAAGAGGAAGATGGGGAATACTAACAGTAAAAAATTTAGTATTAACTTTATTTTGACTAAAAATAACTTCCTATTTTTTCCAGTTAAACAAAAAATTTTAAATCAAATATCTAATGAATTTAATCTAGCTATCTTTCCTATCAAAGCTTTTAAGGAGGGTTATCATTATGAAGGTAAAGAAACTGTTTAAAGGTCTTTTAAGTTCTGCTATTTTAACAGGTTTAATGGCTACATTTGTTCAGAGTGCGAAAGCTGAGCCACCACCGATTACAAAAGAGGAAATGGAGAAAGCCTCAAAAATCTACTTTGACAGATGTGCAGGATGTCATGGGATGTTAAGAAAAGGAGCAACAGGACCAGCTTTAACACCTGAAAATTTGAAAAAACGTGGACTTAACACAGAAGCTATTGAAAGTTTCATTTATTACGGTACACCGGGAGGTATGCCAGACTGGGGAAGACAGGGAGTTTTATCTAAAGAAGAGATTAATCTACTGGCTAGATTTTTACAACACGAGCCACCGCCACCACCACTGTTAAGCTGGGAAAAGATTAAAGAAAGTTGGAAAGTATACGTTCCTGTAGAAGAAAGGGTTAAAAAACCACAAAACAAAAACTGGAGAAACTTTTTTGGTGTTATCTTAAGGGATGTTGGTAAAGTTGCAATAATTGATGGAACAACTAAAAAGCTTGTTAGTATTGTAGATACTGGTTTTGCAGTTCATATTTTAAGGACTTCCGCTTCAGGAAGATATATGTACTCAATTGGTAGGGATGGAAAAGCTACAGTTATTGATTTATGGATGAAAAAGCCGTCTAAAGTTGCTGAAATTAAAGTCTGTTATGATGCCCGTTCTATAGATACGAGTAAGTATAAAGGATATGAAGACAAATACGCGGTAGTTGGTTGTTATTGGCCACCTTCATTTGTAATACTGGATGGAGAAACCCTAAAACCAATCACCAGACATGCAACAAGTGATTATTACTATGACACTAAAGATTTCGTTAGGGAAGCCCGTGTTGCTTCAATAGTTGCATCACATTACGACCCATCATGGGTTTTAAACATTAAGGAAGCAGGTCAAGTTTGGCTAGTTGATTACTCAAAAGTTGATAAAGGTTCTATAAAAATTGATATGATTGATGCAGAAAGATACTTACACGATGGAGGATGGGATTTATCTAAAAGATACTTCCTCGTTGCCGCTAATATGAGAAATAAAATTGTAGTAATTGATACTAAAGACAAAGAGCTTGAAGCTATAGTAGAAGTTGGAACAAAACCACATCCGGGAAGGGGAGCGAATATCAGCCATCCTAAATATGGTCCAATATGGTGTACAGGTCATATAGGAGAAAACAGAATAGCCTGTATAGGAACAGACCCTAAAAACCATCCACAGTATGCATGGAAAGTTGTTAAGTGGATAAAACTACCGGGAGAAGGTGGTGGAAATCTTTTTGTAAAAACCCATCCAAATTCCAAATATTTACTGGCAGATAGACCTTTAAATCCAAATCCAGATTTACAGAGAAGTATATTTGTTTACGACAAATACTCATTTAAACTAGTGAAAACTTTAAAAATTCCTGAAAAGTATAAAAAAGTTAGAGCTGTTCATGAGGAGTTTAATAAAGATGGAACAGAATTCTGGATTTCTGTGTGGGGTAAGAAAAATCAACCTACTGCTATACTTGTGTACGACGCGAAAACTTTAAAGCTGAAAAAAGAGATTAGCGGAGATTGGATAAGAACACCTACAGGTAAGTTTAATGTTTACAACACAATGAAGGATATTTATTAATGAGAAAAATAATATTAGTTATCTTAAGCTTGTTTGTTGGATGTTTTGGTTTAGAGATAGATAAGGGGAGCAAACTGTATCAACAGCACTGTGCCACCTGCCACGGAGTAGACAGAACTGGTACAGTTGCTCCCCCTCTTTTACCTATATTTTTAAAAAAATTTTCAGAAAAAAAACTAATCTATATCATCAAAAATGGTATACCTGCTACACAAATGCCTCCATTTCAAAATCTTTCTGAAGAAGATATTAAAAGTATAATCTCCTATATAAAAACACCTGTAAAGATTAACTGGTCGGAAGACAGGATTACCAAATCTATTCAAATAAAAAATTTGCCTTCTAAAAATCTAGGTATAAAAGATATAAAAAATGTGGTTGCTGTAGTTGAAAGGGGAAAGCAAAAAGTTTGGATAATGGAAGGGACGAAAGTATTGGACAAGTTTGATTTTAAAAATGTTCACGGTGGGTTAAAGTTTTCACCAGAATTTAGTTTTAAAACTTATAATTCTTCAGGATGGAAGATTTATATCCCTTCAAGGGACGGTTGGATAGGAAGGTATGACCTAGACAAAGGAAGATTTTACGGAAAGGTTAGAGCCTGTGTATATTTAAGAAATATATCTTTAGATAGAAAGGGAAAATATATTTTAGCTTCCTGCTGGCTTCCTAAATCAATAGTTATTCTTGATGCAAATAATTTTAAACCTGTTAGATTTATAAAACAGAAGAATTTAATATCTGCAATATATGAGCTTTATTCAAATGATAAAGCTGTTTTTACATACAGGGACAAGGCTGTTATAGGTTTTCTTAACATAAAAGATTTTTCAATTGAATACAAAAAAATAAACGAGCCTTACGAAGATTTTTTTATTGACCCTTTTGAAGAATATATTGTAGGTACTTCACGGAAAGGAACTAGACTTAATGTTTACGATATAAAGAAAAATAAGGAGATTTTTTCATACTCTATTGAAGGAATGCCTCATCTAGCATCTGCAACATTTTGGTATAAAAATGGAAAGTTTTTCTTTGGAACACATCACATAGGAAAACCTTACATTACAATATGGCAGATGTATAAATGGGGTTTTGTAAAAAAAGTTAATATTAAAGGTAATGGTTTTTTCGTTAGAACACATCCAACCACACCTTACCTGTGGACAGATAACGGTAAAGACAAAATCGTTATTGTTGATAAGAATGATTTTTCAGTTAAAACTGTTCCAACGATAAAAGGAAAAAGAGTTATACATACAGAGTTTTCAGGGGATGGAAATTTAGCATATGTAAGTCTTTATAATAGAGATGGAGCAATTCTCATATATGACAGTATTACGTTAAAGCTTTTGAAAAAATTACCTGCCAGTATTCCAATAGGTAAGTATAACATTGTTAACAAATCTAGGAGATATTCACCTATTCTATTAGGTAGAGAAGTTTTTTTAACAAAATGTTGGGGATGTCATCACCAGACACAGGAAGCCTTTGCACCATCTTTTAGATGGATTGTTAACCACAGGAAGAAAAGTTTAATCATTTCCCATATAATGAACCCTGAAGCTACCTATAAACAGTTAGGATATAAAAGAAATGCAATGCCAAGACTAAATCTATCAAAAGAAGAGCTTAAGGCTATCCTTTCCTATATGATGGAGTTTAAAGATGTTAAGGATAAGTGAGTATATAAGGAAAAGTTTAAAAGGAGAGAGAGTAAAACCTTTTAATGGCGTTATTCTTATATGGAATATTACAAATGTATGTAATCTCTTCTGTCAGCATTGCTATTCTGCATCAAATAGTGTAAGAACAGGGGAGTTATCTATAGAAGAGATAAAAAAACAGATACCTTACTTAAAAAAAGCTGACGTTAGATACATTATCATCTCAGGTGGAGAACCACTCTTAAGGGACGATTTATTTGATATTGCAAAACTATTTAAAGAAAACGGATTTATAACAACCCTTTCAACAAACGGTACTTTTATAGATGAAAGTAATATAAAACAGATAAAGGAATATTTCTCATATGTAGGTATAAGTATAGACGGTGATGAGGATACCCACGATAGATTTAGAGGTATGAAAGGGGCTTTTAAAAAGTCTATAAACGCAATCAGATTAGTTAAAGATATAGGTATTAAAGTTGGGATGAGATTTACAATTACATCACAGACTTACAAATCAATACCTTTTATATTCAAACTAGCAGAAGATGAAAAGGTTAACAAATTATACTTTTCCCATCTCGTCTATTCAGGAAGAGGTAAAAATCTAACGCAGACAGACAAAGAGATTTACAGAAATTTGGTTAAACAGATTATAGAGAAAGCCTTTGAATATGTAGAAAAAGGAATAAATATAGATATTGTAAGCGGTAATAACGAAGCAGACGCAGTTTTACTCTATCAAACCTTCAAAGAAAAATATCCTGAAAAGGCAAATATTTTATACGAAAATCTTAAAGTATGGGGAGGAAATCAGGCTGGAGTTAGAATTGTAGATATAGATTACAGAGGATATGTAAAGCCTGACACATATTTTCCGTTAAAACTTGGAAACATAAGAGAAAAAAACTTTTACGATATATGGAACTCAAACGGAATACTAACAGAGTTAAGGAAACATCCTAGAAAAATTAAAGGAAAATGTGGAGAGTGTAGTTATATAGAGATATGCAATGGAAATTCCCGTTCCAGAGCCTATGCATTTTATGGAGATTACTTTATGGAGGACCCAGAATGTTATATATAATTATATTTTTACTTATCTTTAATATAGCCTTTGCTGAAAAGTTATACGTTGTTGAAAGGGAAAGGGGAGCAGTTGCAGTTATAGAGGACGGAAAATTTAAAAAGGAAATAAAAAATCTTGGAAATCTAAACCACGCAGTTATAAAAACAGAAGGAGATTACAGCTACTGTATATCAAGAAACGGTTATTTTTCCAAAATTGATAATATAAAGGATAAGGTTGTAAAAAAAATAAAAGCTGGAAACAGTGGTATAGGTTTTACCTTTATAAAGGGATATATAGCAATAGCCCATTATGACCCTAAAAAAATTACAATCTTAACTAAAGATTTAGAGATAAAAAAAGAGATATTTACCAATTCAAGAAATGTAGGTATAAAACCTTACAAAAATCTTTTAACATTCTCCCTTATGGATAAAGACGAAATATGGGTATTGGACGCAGACAGAGATTTTAAAACAGTGTATAAAGTAAAAAATGCAGGTAAAATGCCATTTGATGCATTAATAGACAAAAGCAGATATATAGTAGGATTTTTTAAAGAAAAAGGTGTTGGAATATTAGATTTGGACAGATTTATCTACAAAAAGGCAGTTTTTCATACAAAAAATAAAGAAGAGATAGTTTTTAAAATTCCACATTTTGGTATGTGGGGAGTTATTGATGATAAAGCTTTAATTCCAGCTGTAGGAGAAAAAAGATGTTATGTAGTTGATATAAAAAGTATGAAAGTTATAAAACATATTGACCTTGTTGGGCTTCCCGTTTTTATATCAGTATCTCCTTTAAAAAATGTAGCAGTTGTAAACTTTAGCGGAGATAAAGATAACCTTTTATCAGTTATAGATTTAAAAAGTTTTAAAGTGATTAAAACATTTACTGCAGGAAAGAGAGTTATGCATATGAGATTTTCAAAGGACGGAAAAAAGCTTTATCTATCTTCATACTTTGACAATGAATTGAAAATTTTTAACACAGATGATTGGAAATTAATAAAAGAAATTACAGTACCTACACCTTCAGGTATTTTTATCGTTAGGGAGTAAAAAATGGGAAAAGTTTATATTGTTGGGGCAGGTCCCGGTGACCCGGAACTTTTAACATTAAAAGCCTTAAAGGTTATAAAAAAAGCAGATGTTATCCTTTACGACAGATTAATAAATCCAGAAATTCTCCTATACGCCAAACCTGAATGTGAGTTAATATACGTCGGAAAGGAAGACGGAAAACACATACTTGAGCAGGATAAGATAAATTTTTTACTTTATGAATTTGCAAAAAATAACGACATTGTAGTTAGACTTAAAGGTGGAGACCCTTTTGTTTTTGGGAGAGGAGGAGAAGAAGCCATATTTCTAAAAGAGAAAGGGATACCTTACGAAATAATACCCGGTATAACATCTGCAATATCTGTGCCACTTTACGGAGGAGTACCTATTACACACAGAGGAATATCTTCTTCATTTGTTGTTATAACGGGGCACGGTTCAAAGGGGCAATTTCCAAATATAGATTGGAATGCAATATCAAAGATAGACACCATAATATTTTTAATGGGAGTATCAAACAGGGAAAAGATAGCAAAAAATCTTATAAATGTAGGAAAGTCTCCAGAAACACCGATTATCTTTATAGAGAAAGGGACAACAAAAGAGCAAAAAGAAATAGAGGCAACATTAGGGGAAGTTGCAGAGGGAAAAATAAAAGTTTACCCACCTGCAATATTTTTAATCGGTGATGTTGTTAAGCTAAGAAACAAAATAAGTTGGTTTGAAGAAGCGTTAGGAGAAATTCAATTATGATTGGACTATCAGAAAAAGAAAAGTTATTGTTAAAACTTTTACAAGAAGGAATAAATCTAGAAATTAGACCTTTTAAAACTTTAGGCGAAAAGTTAGATTTATCGGAAAAAGAAATTTTATCTCTAATACAGAAGCTAAAGGAAGAAAAAATAATCAGACAGATTTCACCTATCTATGATACAAAATCTTTAGGCTACGATACTGCCCTCGTTGCCTTTAAAGTAAAAGGTAATATAGAGAGTGTGGCGGAGATTATAAATAGCCACCCGGGAGTAAGCCATAACTACGAGAGAAATAATTCATTTAATCTTTGGTTTACAATTGCCGTTCCACCTGACAGTAGATTGGGACTGGAAAGGACAGTTAGCCTATTAGCTAAAATAACCAATTCAAACGATTTCGTTATTCTTAAAACTGTAAAACTCTACAAAATCGGTGTAAAACTTGATTTTAATAATTTAAAAGAGAAGGAAGTAATAAGAAAAAATGAAGATGAACAAAATAATATAGTCTTAACGGAAGATGATAAAAAAATAATAAAAATAACTCAAGATGATATTCCTATGGTTGAAGAGCCTTTCAGAATATATGCAGATAAGTTGGGAATGGAACAGGAAGATTTATTAAAAAAATTAACCTCTTATAAGGAAAAAGGAATTATGAGAAGGTTTTCAGCTATTCTTTACCATAGAAAAGCAGGCTTTAAGGCAAACGGTATGACTGTCTGGAAAGTGCCAGAGGACAGAAGCGATGAAGTAGGCTACAAGCTAGCATCTTACCGTTCAATAACCCACTGCTATAAAAGGACAACTAACGAAAAATGGCAATACAACATATTTTCTATGATACACAGTAAATCAAAGGATGAGTTAGACCAATTCGTAAGGGAATTATCCCAAGAAATCGGCATAAACGATTATATGATACTCTACTCCACAAAAGAATTTAAAAAGAAAAGAATAAGATACTTTTCAGATGAGTTTTATAAATGGGAAGATATAGCATTGAGGAAATAGGTTAAATTTTTTACATTTTAATACCATATAATACTTAATTAATTAAAAAACTGGAAATTAAAGAATTAAATTTGGAATTTTATTTAGAGATAAAGGACTTTAGAAGTATAAATTAGCTAAGTATGGTGTTAACGTTATTATTGCTACACATAGTATAGATATTATTAAAGCTGTAGAAGTTATAGTAAGGGAAGATAAAGAAGCTGAAAAATATATAGCGATTAATAAAATGCCTTATACAAAAGAATTTGACCAAAAAAGCCTTATTGAAAAAGTTGAAGATAGTTTAAATGAATTAATAGAACCATACAGTAATCTGGCTTGGAGACTTTTAAATGAATAAAAAATATCTTTTTAATTTTAAGATATAAAGATTATTCCGTTAAAAAACTTTAAATGATAAAAGGTTATTCTATTTCTATGTCTTATATCTGACTATAAAAAGTTATGCTAGGTATGAATTTATAATTTATAATATTTCAAACATCGTTATAAAATTAGGAGGCAAAAATATGTCTGTTGTTGAACAGATAGTTAGCGGGCTTGGTGCTCCTAACTTTTATCTGCTACTACCGGAGCTTATCCTACTTATTACAGCTTTTATACTCCTAGTTGTTGAGCTTTTCAGTAAAAATAGAGCTTTAATAACAGGTATAACAATAGGAGGTTTAGTTTTATCATTAATACCTTTATTCCAAATGTTAACAAACGCTATTTCCGAAACAACCTTTTATGGTATGTTTTGGGTAGAGCCTTTCTCTGTAATATTTAAAATTATGCTTATTATGTCAACCTTATTCATAGTTATAAACTACACACCTTATTTTGAAGCGAAAAAAACCTTTTACGGGGAGTATTACTATATTACCTTGTTCGCTTTAATTGGTTTAATGATAATGCTTTCAGCTAAAAACCTAATCACTTTTTATATAGGATTAGAGCTTTCTTCAATATCTGTTTATATACTTGCAGGCATGTTTAGAAAACATTATAAGTCCAAAGAAGGAGCTTTCAAATATCTAATAATAGGTGGTTCAGGTACAGCTATTATAAGCTATGGTATAGCTTTAATTTATGGAACTGCTGGAAGTTTAGACTTTGGTGATATTTTAGATGCAATAGTAAATAAGTTTGATATAGGAACGATAGGCGGGTTAGCATTATTAACTATTGGATTAGCTTTAAAAGTTGCGGCTGTCCCATTTCATCATTGGGCACCTGATGCATACGAAGGAGCGGCTACACCAATTACAGCTTTTATGGCTACTATTGTAAAAGTTGCTACATTTGCAGTTATAGCTAAGATTTTTGTATTAATCTATCCTGTACATATTCCTTACTGGTCTTTAGGATGGGGAATATTGGCAGCGTTATCAATGATTATCGGAAACTTTATAGCTTTAAGACAGAGAAATGTTAAAAGAATGTTAGCTTATTCTTCAGTTGCACATACAGGTTATATCACAGCGGCTTTAGCCGCAGGAACTGAGGTGGGCATATCTGCTTTAATATTTTATTCGTTAATCTATATATTTATGTCTATCGGGTCTTTTATATTCCTATCAGCTATGGAAAAATCTAATGACTGGACTAATGATATAGAAGATTTTAAAGGTTTGGCTAAAAAAAGTCCTATGATGGCTTTATTTATGCTAATAATAATGTTCTCTCTGTTAGGTATACCACCGACAGTTGGTTTTATGGGTAAATTTGGAGTATTTATATCTCTAATAGATAATGATATATGGTGGTTAGCAATAGTGTTAGTCGTAATGAGTATTATATCTGCAGGTTATTACTTAAGAGTTGTTATATATATGTATATGTATGAACCTACAAATGACAAAACTGTAGAGCTGGCTATACCGGAAATATTTACTGTAACTTTTATGTCTGTATTCACATTACTATTAGGTATTTATCCAACAGTATTCTTTGAAATATCCAAAGCTTTATCAGATTTACTAAGAAACTATATTTAGTCCCTTCTTTTTTCTTTTATTTTTTTAAATAAATCCTTCATCATTTCTCTGCTTCCAGTCATTTTTATAAGTATAAAAATCGTTTGAATAATCAAAGATATTCTGTTGAAGAAATCGTTAAAAAATGGAAGAATTTAATAGAAGAATTGGTAAATAATTAAGGATTTTTTGAGGAAAGAAAATGAAAATTTTAGAGTTTTTCATAGAAAAATTAGGAGAAAATGAATTTAATCTAATCTATAAAGATAGAAGTTTTAAAGTTAGATTTACTAAATTCTTTTACAGAAATTTAGAAAGGATAAAAAATCATGAAACTGGAAAGGAAAAAATCTCTAAAGAGAAGTATGAGAAAACTTTAGAGTTAATAGGGGAAGAGATAAAACTTTTTTTATTCCAAGATGAAATAAAAGAAGAGATAGATAATATATTCAGAGAAGCAGAGAAAGAAGGGGAAAAAGTCGTTATAAAAATAAATTCGGATAGTGCAGATGTTCATAACTTACCATTTGAGTTAATAAGATACGATAATCAATACCTGTTAAAAAAGCCCAACTTCTTTTTAGTTAGAGACACTCCATCTGTTTCAGATTTAAAGAGAGTTAGTAAAGAGCCTAAAGAAAAATTAAAAATTTTGGTTTTAATCTCTCTACCTTTAGAAACATATAAAAGCTCACCTTTAGACCTATTAGAAGAAATAAAAAACATATATTCAGCTTTAGAGCCAGAGATAAAGAAGGGCAATATAGAGATATATATAGAGGAAAAGGTTAACATTAACATTGTATATAAAATCTTGGAAAAGGAAAGTTTTGATATAGTTCATTTCACAGGACACGGAACAGAGGGAGGATATTTAATTTTTGAAGATGAAAGAGAACCTTCTAAAGAAAAACTAGTTTCAATAAAAGATTTTAGGAATATGTTTATATCCAGACAGCCTGATTTATTCTTTTTAGATGCTTGTTCTACAGGGGAAAGCCATTATTACAGTCCATCTATTGCCTTTAATCTGTATAAAGATTTTACAAACAGCAGTGTTGTTGCCAATTTAACATCTGTTTCAGATAGGGAAGCAACAGAGGGAGCTAAATACTTTTATAAAAGTTTAATAGAA
>QNZF01000064.1 GCA_003978485.1 Persephonella sp. | reverse complement strand
GTACTGACCTGTTTCTATCAGTAAAGGAACTTCAACAATAACTATTGCCTTTTTATTTTTTTTCTCTATATTTTGTATAAATCTTTTTACTTCCTTTCTAACTTCTGGATGTATTATATTCTCTAAAACTTTTTTCTTTTCAGGATTGTTAAAAATGATTTTAGCTACTTTTTTTCTATTTAAACTGCCATCTTCATTAAAAACATCTCCAAACTCTTTCTTTACCTTTTCCTGTATGTCTTTCCGTTTATATAACTGATGAACAATTTTATCCACATCTACTGTATAAGCTCCCAGCTGGTTAAATAGTTTTAAAACAGTTGATTTCCCTGTACCTATAGAACCGGTCAGACCAACCTTTAACATCAGAAGAAAGTCCCTAATATAAATCCTAATCTACTATCACTTACACCATCAGGTGGATTTTGAACCTGTCCGTAGTAAATATCTATAGGTGCTATAGGGGTAATTATCTTAATTCCGCCACCTATAGAGTAGTACATATCACTGAAAGGATTTCCACTGTCAAATCCTTTCCCTTGGTCTAAAAATACATATCCCCATAAAAAGTCAGTTATAGGATGGTTTAGCTGATAGTTTATTATTATCTCCTTCTTATTTCCTATAGGGTCTAGATTACTGTCGTAAGAACCTGCCATACCGTAATCAAAACCTCTTATTGTAAAATCACCACCTACGAAGAATAATTCGTCTAACGGTATTTTATCTCCGTTTTTAATTATCTCACCATATCTAAATTTAAAGTTAAAAACCCAGTCTGTTTTAAACAGTTTATCAGGTAAAGCTAAGGAATAGGAGAAACTGTATTTATAGAAACCTCTACTTCCTAAACCAATTTTTAAAGATAAAGTTGTATCTGTCCCTTCAGTTGGAAATAGGAAGTTATCAAATGTATATCTGTTAATATAAGTTGCAACGTATGGTAATGAATAACTTCCTGCCTGTTCTTTTATTCTAGTAGGTGCAGTATCTGATATGTCTTGATATTTAACCTTTTGGTATCCAACAGTTAATCCTGCTCTCCATATATCCCAAAATTCGTAGGAAGCTGTAATATCTGCTCCTATTTTTTTAGATGTGAAAGAGTAATAATCTAAATCCCTCTGGAATATATTAAAACCTAAGTCTATAGGTTTATAAAAAGCCCATCTATGTATATAACCTATTTGGTTATTTTTATACCTCGTACCTATACTTATTGATGCTGTTAAAGTATCCCCTGTACCTCTAAAATTACCTTTCTTTATTGAACCAAACACAGATAAACCTGTAAACTGACTGTATCCTAAACCTATGGACATCTGACCTGTAAATCTCTCAGATACTTTAGCGTCAACATCTAGTAAGCCAATATCTTTAAACTGTGGAACTAAATTTACAGAGTTATAAAATCCAAGTCTCATTAATCTTGATTGTGATTTTTTTATCAATCTTTTTACGAATAAATCCCCCGGTGCTAGTCTTAACTCCCTTCTTATAGTACTGTCTTTACTCTCATAATTACCTGATATATTGATTAAATCTGTGTAGTATCTTTCTCCTTTTTCTATTAAAAATCTAACCTTTACTTCCTTTCTTTCTTTATTTTTTATCTTCTGTGTGTAAACTCTGGTAAAGACAAAACCTAAGTCTGTATATTTTTTATTTATCTCCTTTTTTAATTCTTTTATAGCTTTACCATTGTAATAATCTCCAATTTTAGGTGGTTCCTTAAGGTCTTCAAATAACTCTTGTCTTGTAAATAGGTCATTTCCCTCAATATCTATTCCTACAAGTTTATATCTTGTTCCTTCTTTTATATATATAGTTATGTAATACTCCTCACCGTTTTTTAACTCTATCTTTGGTTTTGATATTTCAACATCAAAAAAACCTTTGTCTATGTATAACTCTCTAATTCTCTCTATATCGTCAAGTAAGACATCTTTTTCTAATGAAGGATGCCATCTGAAACACAACCAACATCTTTCTTTAGTTTCCATAACATCTAAAATCTCATCTGTATCAATCTGTTTATTTCCTACAATATTTATTTTAGCTACATAAGCCTGCAGACCCTCTTTAATATCAAATACAAGTGTATTACCTTTAAAATAGTAATCTACTTTTACGTTATAGAAACCTTTTTTTTCGTAAACCTTTTGGATAATCTTTTTCATTCTCTCTAATTCATCTACAGAAAAAACCCTACCTAAACCTTTCTTTATTGAAGCTAATTTTTCAGCTAATTCGGGACCAAGCGTTGAAAATGGAATTATTGTTGATGTTTCCTGTCTAATTTTTGTTGATATTCCTAAATATTTAAGAAGCTCTTCACCATCTATCTCTTCATTACCTTTAAACTCTATTTTTTGAACAACTGGGAGCTCTTTAAAAAGAAAAATTAAATCTATCCCGTTTTCTGTAAAATTTGCGTAAGTTTCTATATCTGCAAAGTATCCTAATTTATACAAATCTCTAATTGTGTTAACTAAAGTATCTCTGGTAACAATCATTCCTTTTTTGAAAGGTATTAAAGGTTTTATAATCTCAGGTTTTATACTCTTTAAACCTATAAATTTTATTCCTTTCAGTCTGTAAACTTTTGTTTCTGATAGAGACTGATTAACTGGTTGATAATTTTTTTCTTCTGCTATTGATATTTGTGATATTAAGAGAATTGATAAAATGGAAGAAAAAAAAAGGAGATTTTTATTTAATTTGTTGATAAAGCTTCCTCTTTTTTCTTTTCCTCTTCTTTTTTCACTTTTATTCCAACTTTTCCATTCTTCTTGATAGTTAACTCTACCACTGAACCTTCCTTGATTTTCCCTTTCAATATCTCCTCTGCAAGTAAATCTTCCACCATATTTTGTAACGCTCTCTTTATACTTCTTGCTCCGTACTCTGGTTTGTATTCCTTGTCTATCAAGTAATCCACAAACTTCTTCGTTAATTTTACCTTTATTCCCCATTCTTTTAGCCTTTTGTTAATTTCATTAACCTGAATATCAATTATACCTTTTATAACATTCCTGTCCAATGGCTTAAAGACTATAACATCATCCAATCTATTTAAAAACTCTGGTGTAAAATGTTTTCTAACTTCCCTTAAAACATTTTTTTTCATCTCTTCATAATCTAACATTCCCTTTTTAGTCTCAAATCCCATCTTATTACTTTCTGTTATCAATCTAGCTCCTAGGTTTGAAGTCATTATTATGATTGTATTACTGAAATCAACAGTTCTTCCTAGACTATCTGTAAGTCTTCCGTCATCAAATATCTGTAAGAACATATTAAATACATCAGGATGTGCCTTTTCTATCTCATCAAACAGTATTACAGAGTAAGGTCTTCTTCTAACTGCTTCAGTTAACTGTCCACCTTCTTCATATCCAACGTATCCCGGTGGTGCACCAATTAATCTTGACGCGGCAAACTTTTCCATATACTCTGACATATCAAATCTTATTAAAGCTTCCTCTGTTCCAAATAGATACTCTGCTAATGCTTTTGCAGTTTCCGTCTTACCAACACCGGTAGGTCCTAAAAATAGGAATACTCCTATAGGTCTGTGTCTACCTTTTAGTCCAACACTATTTCTTCGTATAGCTTTAGCTATTGCCTCAATAGCTTCTTTCTGGTCTATAACCCTTTTATGTAATTCTTCCTCCATTCTTAACAGTTTTTCAGTATCTGTTTCTGTTAACCTTGTAACAGGAATACCTGTCCATTTAGATACAACTTGTGCTATATCATCACCTTTAACTTTAGGTTTTTTCTCTTTCTTTTTCTCTCTCCATTCTGCCTTTTGTGTCTCATATTTAGCCCTTAATCTCAATTCTTTATCTCTTATTTCTGCCGCCTTTTCATAATCCTGTTCTTTAGCCGCCTTAGCCTTTTCTTTTTCCAATTTTTCAATCTGCTTTTCTAATTTTTTAAGTTTAGCTGGTAATTCCATCTCTCTAATTCTTACCAACGCTCCCGCTTCATCTATCAAATCAACTGCTTTGTCAGGTAAATATCTGTCTGTTATATACTTTGTAGAGTATTCAACTGCCTTTTCTATTGCCTCTTTTGTGTACTCTACTCCGTGGAACTCTTCAAACTTTTTCTTTAATCCGTTTAATATTTTTATAGTGTCCTCAGGAGATGGTTGGTCAACTAAAACAGGTTGAAATCTTCTCTCTAAAGCTCCATCTTTTTCAATATGTTTTCTATATTCATCTAAAGTTGTAGCTCCTATAACCTGTATTTCTCCTCTAGCTAAAGCAGGTTTTAACATATTAGATGCGTCCAACGACCCTTCCGCAGAACCTGCACCGACTAATGTGTGTAATTCATCAATGAATAGAATTATATAAGGAGCTTTTTCCAATTCTTTAAGTATATTTTTAATTCTTTCCTCAAATTGACCTCTATACTTTGTACCTGCCACAAGAGAGGTTAAATCTAAAGCTACAATTCTCTTATTCTGTAGATTTTCTGGAACTTTACCCTCTGCTATTCTTTGTGCTAAACCTTCTACAATTGATGTTTTACCTACTCCCGGCTCACCAATTAAAACTGGATTGTTTTTTCTTCTTCTTGAAAGTATTTGAATTACCCTTTCTATCTCCCTATCCCTTCCAACTACAGGGTCTAATTTACCTTCTCTAGCTAAAGCTGTTAAATCTCTACCATATCTATCAATATTAGGTGTGGGAACTTGTTTAAATTTCTCTTGAGGTGGTATTTCTCCAAGTATCTGTAATATTTCTTTTCTTACAGCATACTCGTCTATTCCAAATCCTCTTAAAACTCTACCACCTAAACCTGATTTTTCCCTTATTATTCCTATAAATAAATGTTCTGGTCCAACTACCTGATGGTGTAGTATTTTACTCTCTTCAACCGCATTCTCTAAAACCCTTTTAGCGTCTGGTGCAAATAGTATCTCACCGCTGTAATTTCCTCTAGACATTTGAGACATTAATGTTCTTTTTACCTTATCAACTGTAAGACCAAATCTAGATAATACCAATACTGGTATATCTTCTAACTCCAATAAGGCTAATAATAGATGTTCACTACCCAAATAATTTGTTCTATAATCATTTGCTATCTCTCTCGCTCTTAAAATAACTTTTCTAGCTTTATCTGTAAATTTTTCAAACATCTCAAAACCCCTTTAGTTAATTTTTGTCAAATTATTTGACAATGGTAATATATGCAATATTTAAAAATTTCAATCTGTCTATATCATAATTTTTAGTTAAAAATCTCTTCCTCTATCCTTCCATCTTTTAACTTTACAATCCTATTACAAAAGCTTGCCACAAAATCGTCATGGGTAGCAATGACTATCGTTATATTTTTTTCTTCATTTAAACTTTTGAAAATCTCCATTACATTTTTTGTATTTTCGCTATCTAAATTACCTGTAGGTTCATCTGCAAAGATAATCTTAGGTTCATTGATAATAGCCCTTGCTATAGCCACCCTTTGTTGTTCTCCACCTGATAACTGAGAAGGTTTATGATTTAATCTTTTTTCTAATCCTAACTTTACAAGTAGCTCTTTAGCCCTTTCCCTAGCTTCTCTATAATTCATATATCTATAAAACTGTGTAGGTATAATAACATTTTCAAGTGCAGTAAATTCAGGCAAAAGGTAATGAAACTGAAAAACAAATCCGATATTTCTATTTCTAAATCTAGCTAATTCTTTATCTTTCATTTTTTCTATATTTTTACCTTCTATCAAAACTTTTCCTTTAGTAGCTCTATCTATTCCACCAAGTATATTTAAGAGTGTACTTTTTCCTGACCCTGAAGGACCCATTAATCCTATAAGCTCCCCTTTTTCAATCTGTATGTTAATACCTTTAAGGGCTATAACTTTTTCTCCACCTTCCATTTGATAAACTTTATAAATATTTTCTCCTATAACAAACATACTAAATCTCCTGAAAATTAATTTTTTTCCATTTCTTTAATAAGCCAATCTTTAGCCCACAATAAGTTGAATTTTCTATTTATTTTCTTAATTAAATAATGTTTATTAATAATAACTGAAACAAAGGAAGTTATGAAACATTGCCTTTTTTTTGAAACATCTATAATATTGTATTTCAATAAAAATTATTAAATATTAGTTAGAAAGGGGTGAAGATGAGGAAAGTTGCTTGGGATGTATCACATCAAGAATTTATAATTTCTGACCATTACTACTTCTCGAAACTACAAAAATACTGTAAAGAAAACAACATTATTGTTGATGAAGTTGATGATTTTAACAAACTGGCTGAATATGACACTATAGTTTTTAACTATCCTGAAATACCTTTTACTGAAGAAGAAGCTAACTTTATAGAGGATTTAGTTAAAAATGGTAAAACTGTAGGTATATTCGCTTATTATAAAAATGAAGATAAGATTGCAGATACTTGTAATACACTATCTAAAAGGTTTGGAATAATTTTTAACGGTGATATTATTACAGACAGTATAAACAATTACGATGGTGATAATTTACTTATAACCACATCTAATTTATACAACTTACCTGAAAATATTCAAAAAGTTATGTTAGCTTGTACAGATAGTTTAACAACAACTAAAAAAGAAGTTAGACCTTTAGTTGAAGCTGAGGATACTTCAAAAAGCAAATTATTAAAAGAAGCTTTACTATTTGCTGAATATGTAGACCCTAAATCTAACGGTAAATTTATTTGCGGTGGGACTTGCGTATTTTGGGATAACTATTCAATAGATTTATACAATAATAAAGAGTTTAGTTTAAACCTTTTAACTCGATAAATTGGGAAAAGAAAAGCCTTATTCAGAACTTGGTTATAAGTTATTTTATCTTTTCCGTCCTCTTTTTAAAGTTCCTTTAAGACTAAAAGTTGAAGGTATTGAAAACATACCAAAGGATAGAGGATGTATAATAGCCGCAAATCATAGAAGTTATTTAGACCCACCTGTTTTAAATCTAGCTTCATCTAGACCGATAATATTTTTAGCTAAATATGACCTTTTTAAAATACCAATTCTAAACTGGATAATAACAAAAGCTGGGGCTATGCCACTTTACGGTAATAGGAAAGATATAAAAACATTAAAAAAGGCTATTGAGTATCTTAAAAATGGTTACTGTGTGGGAATATTTCCTGAAGGTACTAGAATGAAACCTAAAACATTTGGAAAAGCTCACAGTGGAGTAGGCTTACTTGCTATAAAATCAAAGGTTCCTGTAATCCCTGCATATATAGAGAATACTGACGAAGTTTTACCTGTAGGTTCATCACTTCCTAAACTATTTATAAAATCTGTAAAAGTAAAATTCGGTAAACCTATAGATTTTTCCAATTACGAAGACACTAAAGAAAACCATCAAATCGTTGCCAATAAAGTTTTTGAAGAAATTAAAAAGCTATCCAACTAATAACCTAAACTTTTTTAAAGCTTTATTTTATTTTTTTTAGCCCTATATTATCTAATAGTATTGTTCAAATAACTGTATAAAAAAAAGGGGGGAGGGATTAATGAAAACTCCTAAGAAAGATATTATCTCCCAAGTATCAAAAGTCGACAGACCTAAACTAGGAAAATCTGTACCTATAGAAATATTTAGAGTTTTTAGACATTACACTCAAATTTACGCTAAAGATTTATTAGGTGATAGAGCAAAAAATATACTTTTTATAAATGCAGGAAAAGAATTGGGAAAAAGTATAGGATTAAGATTGTTAGATAAAGATTTAGGTATGTATATAGATAAGGTTAAAAAATTTGTTGAACAGGAAAAAATAGGCATATTAAAAGTAGTAGAGGTATCCAACGAAAAATTAGTTTTTCAACTGGACGAATGTATAACCTGTGCAGGTATGGATTATATTGGAGAACGTATATGTTTCTTTGAAGTTGGTATAGTTGCAGGAATTGTTGAAGCCTTCCTAAACAAAAAAGTTTTAGCCCAAGAAACTAAATGTAATGCGAATGGAGAAAATGTGTGTGAAGTAACTGTTTATTTAAAATAAAGAAATTAAATATAGAGAAGATACAGGTTTTAATATATTTATTAATAAAATTTAGTATTAGTTCAGTAGATGATAAACTCTTTTAGATAAAAACTTTAAAACATTCTATAAGCACTATACATTTTTAACTTTTCCATACTCCTTATTAATCTTTCTACATTTGTTGTGGGTTTTCCAGAATAACTAAAATATTACTTTAATCCATTCTTTCTTAAATATTTTTCAAACCTTCTTAAAAACTTATTCTCAAATAACGTATTTTAACTTCAAAAATCTATAGAAATTTATTTATTTTAGCCAAATTTAATTTATGATAAGCATTAGCGGAGGCTAAAATGGAAAACGAAAAAAGTAAAAAAGATTTGAAGGACATAAATCCTAGATATAGAAATATTCAATCAAAGCCTTTAGGTCAAATATTAAAAGATATGGGATATATTACTCAAGAGCATATAGAGATAGCATTAGCTATACAAAAATTACATAAAAATAAAAGAATTGGAGAAATTTTAGAAGAACTAGCCTTTGTATCACCTAAAGAAGTTGCAGAAGCCCTATCAAAGCAGTTTGGTAGACCTTACATTAATCTTTTGGATATACAACCTTCAGAAGAAGCTTTAAAAGTATTAAATCAAGATTTAGCTAAAAGGTTAGAAGTAATGCCGATAAGAATTACAGGAAAAATTCTTTTCGTAGCATTACTTGACCCATCTGACGAAACAAAATTAGAAAAACTAAGAAAATTAACAGGTTATGAGATAGAATATTACATTACCGATAAAGAGAGTTTTTATAAAGCATTAAAGACACATTATTTAATTCTAAACAATCCAATTGAAAAATTTATAAGGAATTTTATTAACGACGCATCAAATAAAATTGATGTTTCAACGAGAGTACCTAAATTTTTTGAAAACATTATAAATATGGCAATTCTTGAAAGGGCAACAGACATACATATCTCACCTGAAAAACTTGGAGCCCATATATTCTTTAGAATTGACGGTCTTATGCAGTATTATTATTCATATCCTTTAGAAATACATAATGCATTGGTATCACGAATAAAAATTATTTCAAATATGGATATAGCAGAAAAAAGGAATGCCCAAGACGGAAGTTTTACCCATAAATTTTTTGATGAAGAGTACGATTTAAGAGTATCTACAGTTCCAACGGCATACGGAGAAAACGTTGTAATAAGAGTTCTCTCTAAAAATGCATCCATATTTAAACTTCAAAAACTTGGATTTGAACCTGATGTTTTAGAGAAATTTAAAAATTTAATAAACAAACCGAGAGGTATTATTCTAATTACAGGACCTACAGGTTCAGGAAAAACTACAACCTTGTATGCATCTTTAAGGGAAATAGATATTTTGAAAAAGAACGTTTTAACTGTAGAAGACCCAATTGAATATAAATTTCCCTTTATAAAACAAACTCAAGTAAACGAAAGGGCAGGTTATACATTTGCCCAAGCTATAAGAAGTTTTCTAAGACAAGACCCTGATGTTATTTTGGTAGGTGAGATAAGAGACGAGGAAACCGCCCAAATGGCAATAAGAGCATCCATAACAGGACACCTAGTTTTATCTACCTTACACACAAACAATGCAGTTGGAGCAATTCCCAGACTTGTAGATATGAATATAAAAAGCTATATGATAGCTTCCGGTCTAATAGCTGTAAGTGGTCAAAGACTTATAAGGAAAGTTTGTCAATTTTGTAAAGAGACAGAAGAGTATACAGTTGAAGAGTTTGCGAACAAATTTGGATATGATTTAGAAACAGTGGAAAAATTAGCTCAACCTTATTTAGATAACGGAAAGCTCTTAATAAATTTTGGTAAAGGTTGTGAACACTGTAGATTTACAGGTTTTCAAGGTAGAATGACAATAGTTGAATTGTTAGAAATAGACGACGAAATAGAGGATTTAATAGCTAAAAATGTTACACCATTGCAAATTTTAATGAAAGCAAAAGAAAAAGGAATGAAAACTTTAAAAGAAGACGGTTTAATCAAAGTATTTCGAGGAATAACTTCTGTTAACGAAATAAAAAGGGTAGTTGGATAAGAAAACTTGATATTTTATATGTAGAGTTATAGACTTAATGGTGAAAAATAAAAAAAGTTAATTATGCTATAATAAACAATGATATGGGATATAAAAAATATAAATTTGTTTATAAAGATGTATCTAATAAATATCTAAAATATAGGCAATATTATGCCTTTTTTAAACTTATGAAATCTTATTTCCTATATACTATTCTTTATTCTACATTTGATTTGTTCATTTCTATTTTTCCACTTAAATCCGGGAAGAATAATTCTTTATATAAAAGGAGGTATCTCGTCATGGGTAGCCAAGATGATCGTATGGAAAAGTTATTTGACGATATATATTATCGTTTTATGTATCTTTTTGAAGAAAAATTAAGGAATATAGAAGAAAGTTTAGAAAAAAAGATTGATATTAAAATTAGTAAAATAAAGGAAAATTATGTTCACTCAGATAATTTAATAAAAACTATAAAAAACGATATTGGAAATATTATTCAGAACGAAATAGCTGATATAAGGGAGGAATTGAAAAAAGAAATAGAGAATATAAAAAATATTTTAAATAATGAAATTAAAAATTTAAAAAATAGTATAGAAAATTTAAAGGAAAATATAGAAAATCTTAGAGATGAAATCATTATTCTAAAGAGACGAATTAATTATCAAGACGCATTAGCGAATTATATGGCAACACATAATGGTAGTTTAGAAAGTTTTTATCCAACTGTAACATTTACTACAGATAATATACTTCCTGATGAAGATGAGGAAATACCAGCCTATAGGAGATAATAAAGTTAAAATTTAAGATTTAAGAATGGAATTATTTAAAATAAGTTTTTTTAGGGAAGTATTTACTTTATACTTTTTAATAAGTTATAGTATAAGGTTTGACTTACATAAATTTAGTGATAAATTTATCAAAGGTGGTAGAAATAGTTTAATAAATAAACTTATTTACTATAAAGGTAAGCTTCTTGAAATAGTTATATTAATAATATCTATAATTTCCACTTTTATTTTTGCTTTTATACAAATTTCTAACCTTATAAACGACCTAGATATTTTGCAAAAGATATTTGTCTATTTATCACTTATATATATCTTTTTTTCACTTGCTTACTTTATTTCAATAATGATTTATTTTTCTTTGGATAATTTAGGAATTACCAAAGAATTAGACAAAATATTAAAAGCGACACTAATATATTTAGAAATATTACCTAGAGAATTAGAAACTTTAATCAATATACAAAGGATAATTTTTTCCTTATATATATTACTGATTATAGAAGTAGTACTAATTTTTGGATTACATTTGTATGTTTATATTTTTATCAAAAATTCATTAGATATAATTTCTCTCTTTGAGCTATTATTAATATTACTATGTATACTCTACTTTTCTTT
>QNZF01000071.1 GCA_003978485.1 Persephonella sp. | reverse complement strand
CTTGCCAGTTTTACCAGTTTGTTATCAGTAATACCATTAACACGACTTGTAGCTTACAGTGGTTTGGTGGAAGTATCAGCAATAAAGCTCAAAAAACTAATCAGATGGATAGATTTACACGATTATAGATATGGATAAATGGAACGGTATAGAGCAAAAAGAGATAGGAAAATATTTAAGAAGTTTCGTTAACAATAAGAAAAAGAAGAACATATTTTGAACAGCTCTTTTCTAATTCCTACATATATAATTTCTTATCTGATTAGTGATGAGAATAAGCTTGCCTTGTATTTTTCTGTTGATTTATTATAATCAGAGATAGTTTATTGTTTTGGCAAGGAGGAAAAAATTGGGAATTGGTAAAGCTGTCAGGTTAGAAAGAATTATAGATAGAAATACAGGAAAGACTGTTATTGTTCCTATGGACCATGGGGTAAGTTCAGGACCAATTAAAGGTTTAAAAAATATAAAAGAAACTGTTCAAAAGGTTGCAGAAGGTGGTGCAAATGCAATTATTATGCACAAAGGTATAGTTAAAGATGGTCATAGAGGAAAAGGCAGAGATGTTGGTTTAATAGTTCATATGTCCGCATCTACAGATTTATCTCTAAGAAAAAATGACAAAGTTTTAATATGTACTGTAGAGGAAGCTATAAAGTTAGGTGCTGACGGTGTATCAATACACGTAAATATAGGTGCAGAAGATGAAAAACAGATGCTGAAAGATTTTGGAGCTGTATCAAAAGCTTGTTTAGAGTGGCAAATGCCTTTAGTTGCAATGTTATATTACAGAGGACCTGAAGTAAAAAACCCATTTGACCCTAAAGCTATAGCCCATATAGCTAGAATTGGTGCAGAGTTAGGAGCTGATATTGTAAAAGTTCCTTATACAGGTAGTTCAGATACATTTAGAGAAGTTGTTGAAGGCTGTCCAGTTCCAGTTGTTATAGCAGGTGGTCCTAAAGTGAACTCAGATGAAGAGTTGTTAAGGATGGTTTACGATGCTGTTGTCGTGGCAGGTTGTGCAGGTTTATCTATAGGTAGAAATGTTTTTCAACACGAAAACGTAGAAAAAATCACTAAAGTTTTATCTAAAATAGTCCATGAAAATATAACTGTGGAAGAAGCTCTAAGATTATTAAAGGAAGATTAATTCTTCCATAATCTTTTTACTTTCTTTAAATAAATTAGATAAAAAAATTAGAAATTGTTCATCTATTATTAGCTCTTCTATTCTTCTTGAAATTATTTAAATGAGAATTTTTAAGAAGGCAAAAAATTTCTTGTATTCTGTATTTCCTGAATATATGATAAGAACGAATAGATATATCTATGTTCAATAAAAAATTTTAAAACTGACAAATGTATCAGATAGAAAAGGTATTAACTTAATATAAAAATATTTTACCTTAGCCTCTTAAAACGGATTGAGTAAATTTAATTTCTGAATTAGTGGAAAACAAAGTATTAGGAAATTTTAAAATTTAAGATAGAAAAATGAAAATTAACAAGCGGAGCCGACGGGATTCGAACCCGCGACCTCCGGCGTGACAGGCCGGCGTTCTGGGCCAAGCTGAACTACGGCTCCTTATAAGTGGGCGGTAGAGGATTCGAACCTCTGACCCCCTCCTTGTAAGGGAGGTGCTCTAGCCAACTGAGCTAACCGCCCAACAACTGTAAATAATTATACATAAATAAATATAAATGTCAAGAAAATGTATTAGGGTGTTTAAAAAGTAAAGAAACTAGAAATAAAGGGAACAAAAAAAACGATGAAATAGAAAAGCAAAAAACAAAGTCTTACGAGCAAATACAAGTTGTAAAGTAAAAAGCTAACTAATACATACCTTTGTGTTATTTCAAATGACTTAGTATTGACAAAAAGATTAAGTTTGATTAATATATATATCGGGTTTTGAGGTTAATGCTCCCGAGTAGCTCAGTTGGTAGAGCAGGCGGCTGTTAACCGCCGGGTCGGGGGTTCGAGTCCCTCCTCGGGAGCCATAAATTTATTCTCTTGCTAAAATTTATTTCTTAACAGAAATCACTTAATTAAATCTTTTTCGTTTTAAAACAGGTTCCAAATCAGGTTTTCCTACCTGCTTTTAGCAAATAAAAATTGATTATTATATTTGCATTCTTCTTTATATTAAACCTACCATCTACATAGAGTTGGGCTGAAAGCAATTGATAGAAATTTTAACTATAATTATCTAAAAATATGTATATAATTAGAAAGCGGTTATGAATTACCCATTTTAATTCTTCCATATTATCTTTTATTAATTCTCTTTCTATCATCCTCTTTTTTATTTTTTGCTGATTTTGGTATAAGTTAAAAGCAATCTTAAGGAATATAAAACATTATCCAGAGTTAAACTTTTTATCCTAATTTTCTAAAAAATTGTAAAAAAAATTAATCCTATAGCTAAACATCTATCAAAATTCATATAATTCATTTTATTAGTTTGCTAACATTAGATTTAGATAAAAAAATAAAAGGAAAGCTTTTGTTATGGATATAGAGCTTTTTGGATTGGAGCAAGATTTAAAAGCTGAAGGGGAAAAGGTAAAAAAATATTACGAAGAGTATTTAGAGATAAACAAACTCTTAGGTGTCGATGAGGATAAGTACGATAGTCTCTTATTAGAGTATGGAACGGAAGACTTAAAATACTCGTTAAGTCTTATGACAAATAGTTTAAGGAATGTAGAAAAGAAAGGCTATAAAGTTATAGACCCTATTTTTGATGGATTAAGGTCAAGTGGAGAGTATAGTCTTGGAATTTTTATAGCAAATAGAATTATTGAAAAGTATAAAGAGTTTGAGCAAAACTCTGCGGAAAGTTATTTAATTAGACTACATACGTTAAAAAACGCTATAGATTTACTCTCAATTAAAAATGATAAACTTTACTATCTAAAATATCTAACAGAGTTTATTGATGAGTTTTACAGATTTATAAAACTTTATCCAATCTATTTAGAAGAAATATATATATTAGGAACTAACTTTTACAGTTTTCTTTATATCTATAGCCTTACAATTGAGGATAATGTAGAAAGAGCATTAGGTTTTATTATTAAGTTATACAATCTAAGAAAAAAAATGTTTGAAAAAGGTATATTAAAGTACCCTTATGAGCATAACATTTATTACTTGATTAATATAATCCTCGTATATTTTAGAATTAATGATGAATTAGTTAAACTATCCATTGATATTTATGAGTATATAAATGATTTAGAAAAAGAATTAAGTACTATTAAAGATTTTATAGAAAATACCCAAAATTACAGAGTTATTTTAAGTGATGATTTAAAAAAGTACATAAATGAAGTTTTATCTACATTATACTCTATTGGTTTTGAAGAGGAGTATAACAGACTAGTTTCCATCTTTCCAGATATTCTAACTAAATATCACAAATTAATTATAAAATTGTATGAAATTGATAAATTGGAAAGTTCTGAAGCTGTTGAAAAGTTAGAAAAGGTAAAGGAAGAAATAGACAGAGCATTTAACAATCTTTCTAAAGAAAAGAGAGAAATTATATCATTTTTATTCTTTAATACTTATTTAAACCATATAGAAGAAGAAAATACTAAAAAATTAAAAGAGATAAGGGAAGAATTGGAAAAATTAACTGAGAAATATGATACTTTGAATGTTATTAAAGCTAAGCTTCTATTGAAGTGTGGAGAAAGAGATAAAGCTAAAGAAATATTAGAAAGGGAAAAGGAAAAAGCTATTATATCAGGAAATAAAACTTTACAAAAAATCATAGATGATTATTTATCTTCTGAATTTTAAAAATGCTAAAATATTTTTCAAAAATTACCGAAAAAATTTTAAATTTACACTGTTTCTATTGATATGGGGGGAAGATGTTAAAGATTAAATATACTATATATATTCTCCTATTTCTCTTTATTGTAAATTTTGCAAACGCATTTTCAGTTAGATACGCACTTCATGATGGATTTTTTAGAGTAGTTTTTCAAACGGACAAAGAGGTTGCTTGGAAGGAAAAACCATATCCGAGGGATAAAATATTAGTTATCACCATTGAAGATGTTAATAAAGACGAAGTAAAAAATCTTAAAGAAACATTAGAGAAAGCCCTTAAAGATTACGTAAGTAAAATTGGCGTCATAACAAGAGGAAAAACTTTAAAGATAGTTATAAAATTTAAAAATAATGCCCCCGGTTATAAAATCTTCAGTCTTAAATCACCTTACAGAATTGTTTTAGACATAGTTATAAGCCCTGTTGGAGAGGATAAGGAAAAGGATATATATATCAGTCCTGATTTATCAAAAAGGAAAAATATAGATATAATAGGAAAGATTATAAAGGAAAGAAGTAACATACATAACAGAAAAGTAGTAAAAAGAAAAAGTGTTAAGTCTGTAAAAATTGCTAAGAGAAAGTTTTACAAACATAGATTAAAAACTATAAGAAAAAGAAACAGAAAGATTATTGTTGTGTTAGACCCGGGACACGGTGGAAAAGACCCGGGGGCTACAGCAAACGGATTAAAGGAAAAGGATATTACACTAAAAATTGCTAAAAGAATAAAAACTTATTTAGAGAGAGATGGAAGATTTAAAGTCTATCTCACTAGAAACAGTGATAAGTTTGTGCCACTTTACAAAAGAAGCTTGTTTGCTATCAAGAGAAATGCAGATATTTTTATAAGTATTCACTGTAATGCTTTACCATCAAACAGAAGTTTTACAGGAACATATGTTTACACTCTCAACTTGAGAGGTGCAAAGTCTAAAATGGCTAAGATTGTTGAAAGTAGGGAAAATAAAATAGTTATGAGATATATAAAAGTTAGTGGAAATAGCTATGTTAACAGGATTGTTGCTGATTTAGCTGTAAGCTCAACTATGGTGGAAGGTAGGAAGTTCGCTAAACATTTAAAAAAACATCTGAGAAGAATAACAAGATTTAGAAAGATAGACAGTGCAAACTTTGCAGTTTTGAAAACACCGGGTATTCCTTCAGTTTTAATAGAAACATTGTTTATAACAAGTCCTAGAGATGCTAACAGATTGAAAAGCTGGAAATTTAGGGATAAATTCAGTTATTCTGTATATAGAGCAATAGTAGATTACTTTTTCTAAAAGGAGATAGATGGCAGATAGAAAAGATTTAGTTATCGTAGGAAAATTACGCAGAACACATGGTCTAAAGGGAAATTTAAAGGTAGAGATATATCCACCAAACTTTGAAATGCCAGAGAAAGTTTATATAAAAGATAGAAATGGTAATTTTAAAGAATTAGAAGTTTTAAACTATTCAGAAGATAAAGGTTTAATTAGATTTAAAGGATATGAGGATATAGACAAAGCTAAAACTTTAACTAACAAGTATATATACACAGAGGAAAAGAATTTACCTGAGCTTGAAGAAGACGAGTTTTATATCTATCAATTAAAGGGAAAAGATGTCTTTTTCAATGGAAAGCGTATAGGAAAAGTTATTGAGGTAGATGACAGACTGTTTATAGCAAATTTGATAATAAAATGTGAAGATGGGAAGGTTAGGAACTTACCATTTTTAAATGTTTTTGTAAAAAAAATTGATGATAAAAACAATAGAATAGAAGTAGAGCCACCGGAGGGCTGGCTTAGTATCTAATCTGATTTTTAACATTGTATAGATATAAAGATAACTTTATATTTGAATTAAATTCTTTTCTTATCTCTACGGAGCTTAAATGGGAATAAGCCCAGAAACTATAGAAGAAGTCTTAAAAACGGCAAATGTATACGATGTAATATCAGACTATCTAAACTTAAAAAAGACAGGGGTAAATTATTCAGCTTTATGTCCATTCCATACGGAAAAAACACCGTCTTTTATAGTATCTCCATCAAAAAATATATGGAAATGTTTTGGCTGTGGAAAGGCTGGTAACAGTGTTAAATTTTTAATGGAGTATAAGGGATTATCCTACACAGAGGCTATAAAGGAACTAGCCAATAAGTACGGTATACCGATTAAGTATGTTGGAAATATTGAAGAGGATAAGGAAAAAACAGGACTATACGCCGTAATAGAGAAAGTAAAAGAGTTTTATATAGATAACTTAAAAAAATCTAAGGAAGCTAGAAAATATTTAAATGAAAGAGGAGTTTTATCAAAAACCATCTCAACCTTTTTATTAGGATACTCGCCAAAGGATATTAAAGAATTATTAAAATTTGCTGAAAGGGAAAATATAAAACTGGAAGATTTGGAAAAAATAGGTGTTATAACAAGGTCTATTGATGGGTCTATAAAGGATAGATTTAGAGGTAGAATTATTTTTCCTATCAGAGACCATTCAGGTAGATTGGTAGCCTTTGGCGGAAGAATTTTACCCAGTGAAAATAAAAACTTACCTAAATATCTAAACTCACCTGAGACCAAGATTTATAACAAAAGTAAAGTTTTATATGGTTTTTACGAGGCGAAAGATTATTTAAGGGAAAAGAAAACGGCAATTATAGTCGAAGGTTATTTCGATCTGTTATCAATGTATCAAATAGGTTTTAAGAATATTGTAGCAACTTTAGGAACTTCTCTAACTTTAGAGCATGGGAAACTATTAAAGAAATTTATAGATAAAGCTATTCTTATGTTTGATAATGATAAAGCAGGTAAAGAGGCAGTTATTAGAGCTAGTAAAATCTTACTTTTATATGATATAGAGGTTTATTACTGTCCGTTAGCTGATAAAGACCCTGATGAGTTAGCAAGAAGAGGAATAAAAGAGGTAAAAAAACATCTTGAAAATTCTACTGACATTTTTGATTTTCTACTTGCAAATTTCAAAAGAAAGACTGATATTAAAGAAAGACAAAAGATTTTAAAGCTTTATTTAGAATTAGTATCATACATACCAGATAGGGCAAAAGTAGGATTATTAATAGATAAACTATCAAAAGAAACTGGAATAGGTAAAGAATATCTAAAAGTAAACTCCCAAAATTTAAAAGAAAAAATAGAAAATAAAAAAGAAGGGGGTAGAATACACGAAAAGTTGAGTTATAACGAAATTATAGTTTTAAAGGCTTTAATAGAGCATAGAGATTATTTATTAAAAAAATTTGATAAATATGATAAAATAAAAGTTTCCGAGTATTTTGAAGCTCTATTAAACAGTATTATAAATAATCAAATTGAAGAAGATGTAATCAAAGAAATTAAATCTTACGATGTTCCTAGTGACCCTGATACAGCAATAAATATACTTGAAAGTATGTATTACAAATGGCTGAAAAATGAGTTAGAGCTTGAGCTAGCTTACAACAGAGATAATCTAAAAAATTCAGATAAGGAGGCTGAGAATAAAATTTTAGAAAAATTAATAAATCTTAGATTGATTATAAATAAATTTTATAAAGGAGGAGTTGTGAATGATACATGAAAAGGATGAAGTAAGAAAGATTATTATGATTGCAAAGGAGAAGGGGTATATAACTTACAAAGAATTAGAGGAAATATTAGACGAAGATACTCTCATGTCTGAGGAAGAGTTAGAAAAATTAATAGATTATCTAAGTGAATTAAATATAGAAGTAATGGAGAATAACAAAATAGTAGATGAAGAGGGGCTTGAAGGGGAAAGTTATTTAGGTATGGATTTATCAGATGATGCTTGGAGTAAGACAGACGACCCTGTTAAGCTGTATCTAAAGGAAATGGGGAAAATACCACTTTTAACTAGAGAAGAGGAAATAAAACTGTCTATGGAGATAGAGAGAGGAAGAAAAAAAGTATTTAGAGGTCTTTTAAGAACTTCCTTCTTAGCTGAAAGATTGTTGGACGAGTGGGCTAGAGTTGCTGAAGGAAAATTAAAGGTTAGAGACCTTATAAATATAGATGATAACAACGATTTTGAAGAGGAAGACGAAAACCAAAATGATGAAGGAAAGCTTGACCCAGTTACAAAGGAGTTTATACAAAAAGGTTTACAGTTGGCAATAATGTATAGAGAATTAAAGGATTTAGAAAAGGAATTAATTAAAAATCCAGATAACGAAGAAATAAAAAAGGAGTTTTTAAAGAAACACGCAAAACTAAATAGATTTATAAAAGCTTTAAATATAAGATTTACAAAGTTAGATAAGATTGCAGATGAGCTTAAAGAACTATATATGAAATTAAAAAGGAAAGAAAAAGAATTAGCTAAAAAGATTAGAAAACTTAAAAAGATACATCCTGATGTTGACAGACTGTTATATGGGGAATTAGATGACGAATTGTTGAAGAAAATAGAGGAAAGTGGTTTATCCTTCGGAAGATTTGAGGTGTTAAAAAGTGAAGTTTTAAAACTTAAAGATGAAATTAAAGAGTTAAGGGAAGAGATAGGAACAGTTCCGGGAGAGTTTGACCATGTAATGAAAATAATTCAAGAAGGAAGAAAAGAGGTTAACGAAACGAAACAAAAGATAGTTCAATCAAACTTAAGATTAGTTGTATCAATAGCTAAAAAATACACAAACAGAGGTTTACAGTTCTTAGATTTAATACAGGAAGGAAATATTGGATTAATGAAAGCTGTTGATAAATTTGATTACAAAAAAGGATATAAATTCTCAACTTACGCTACATGGTGGATAAGACAGGCTATAACCCGTGCAATCGCAGACCAAGCTAGAACGATAAGAATACCAGTCCATATGATTGAAACAATAAACAAACTAATTAGAGTGTCTAGGTCTATGGTTCAGGAGTTAGGAAGAGAACCTACACCTGAAGAGATTGCTAAAAAAGTTGGAATGTCGCCTGAAAAGGTAAGGAAAATATTAAGAACATCTCAAGAGCCTATCTCTTTAGAAACACCTATCGGAGATGATGACGAAACACACCTAGGAGACTTTATTGAGGATAAAACCGTTGTATCTCCAGAAGAGCATGTATTAAGACAATCTTTAAGACAACAGTTAGAAGAGATATTAAAAACTTTATCACCTAGAGAAGAACAAGTATTAAGATATAGATTTGGTTTAGTTGATGATACAGAGTACACATTAGAGCAGGTCGGCAAAATGTTTGGTGTCACTAGAGAAAGAATAAGACAGATAGAAGCAAAAGCTTTAAGAAAGTTAAGACATCCTCACAGAGCAAAATATTTAAGACCTTTCTGTGAGGATTAATTTTTTCTCTATTTTTATCTTTTAACTATCTTGTCAACATAACGCCAATTCCCACTTTATCAACATGTCTATTGTAATCAATTAAACTTTCCCCATAACCTGTAAAGTATTGGAAGTATAAATATGTATGTTTAAAGTATCCTATAGGAATTGACCAATCAAACTGGAAAGAGCCCCTATTATGTGAACTTTTAAGATTATTTCTGATTGTAAATTTAAAAAGATTTGATTTATAAGGTATATATATCTCCAACTGACCATTTCCTAAATAATGTAAAATATCTGGATTATCGTCATCCTCTTCACTTTCAGGAATTCTATACCATATCTGTAAATTAACTCTAATATCTCCAAATTTATAAAATGTTTCAAAAATAAATCTGTTCCACGAGCGTGATTTAGGAATATCCTGACCGTTTGATTGATGATTTAAACTTAATTTAACTCCATGAAAATTGTAAAAATCAACAGGTATTAAAACTAAAAATTCAGGCTCATAATTAGTCTCTCTAAAAGGTGAGGAATGGCTATATATTTGCCAGAAGGATTTTTGAGTGTAAGCAAAGGCGTAAACTTCATTTAAACCTACAAGATTATATATTAAAGGTTTCATTAAACTTAATTGAAATTTAGCTTCCTTTCTACTCCTGTCTGATTTTTCGTTAAAGTCATATGTATAGAACAAAAAGTAATTTTCTTTATATGGATAAATCCCAAATGCATCAAAAAATTTTACAATTTTCTGTTCCTTATACTCATCATACTGAGGTATAAGTGTGTCAACAATCATTCTAACTCTTATATCCTTTAATTCACTATCTTCACCTTCTCCAAAGGATAAGTTAAAAAAAATAAAAAAGTTAAAAATTAAAACTAAAATCTTTTTCAACATATATATACTCCTCTCAATTGTTAAGTTAATATTATCTATAATGTTAAACTTAAATTAAAAAGTTAATGATTACATAAGAAAAACGGATATTTCTCTTAAACAATAGTTTATAATAGTAGTTAGCAAATATTTATAAAGGAGGTTATTATCATTGGTAATAGTGTTAGTAAAATTTCCAATTAATCCTGAGTATAAGGAACAATTTAAAGAGTATACTCTCCAAAAATTTGGTGAACATGGTATTGAAAATATGGAAGGTTTTATATCAATGAGAGTTTTAGAGCCAAAACAGTTATCTCCACATATGCCACCTAATAATAACTTTGTAATTGAGACTATATGGGAAGATATGGAAGCATTTAGAAAGTATACTGAAAGTGAAGCTTTCAGAAAAGCCCACGAAAAACAACCACCTAAGGAGTTTTTTGCTGGACAACCATCAATAGAGGTTTACGAAGTTATAAAGAAAGTAGAAAAATAGATTTATTTTTAAATCTTTATAGGGGAATTTAAAATGTCTAAGAAAATGTGGAGAACTGCTATAAGTTGGCATTTTGGTCATGATGCTTATGTTAGAGGATACAAATTAGAGGATTTAATAGGTAATTTAACATTTTCAGAGGCTATATATTTAGTCTTAAAGGGAGAACTACCTTCAAAAAATGAAGCTAAAATGTTAGACGCAATATTTGTATCTTTGGTGGAGCATTCTATAGCCCCACCTTCTATTATATCTGCTAGAGCTGTAATCAGTGGAGGTAATTCTTTACATGTAGGTGTTGGTGCAGGAATTCTAGCCTTTGGAGAAGCTCATGGCGGAGCTTTAGAGAACGCAATGAAATTTTTACAGGAAAATGTCGAAAAGGATGCTGAGGAAGTAGTAAATGAATATTTAAGTCAAAAGAGAAGAATAGCTGGTTTTGGACACAGATATTATAAAGATTTTGACCCTAGGTCAAAAAAGTTATTAGAGATAGCTAAAAAATTAGGTTTTTTTGGAAAGTATACGAAGTTTGCTTTGGAAGTAGAAAAAGCAATTGAAAAAATTAAAGGTAAAAAATTAATTTTAAATGTTGATGGTGCTATAGCTTCAATAGTATCAGAAATGGGATTTGATTATAGAATGGGGAAAGGATTTTTTATAATAGGTAGGTCTGCAGGATTGGTAGCTCATGCTTATGAAGAGCTTGTTATGGAAAAACCATTCTCTAAACGATTAGATGAAGAAAAAGATGTTGAATATTTAGGAAACCTCCCTAAAGAGCTACCTGAGGAATATAAGAGAGTATAAAATTTCATATTTTTGAATTAATTCTTTATCCTAAATCCTTTCCACACTTTTTAATATTTCTCTATTTATTACCTTCATATGAATTGTTTTAGTGTAAATTTGGGTTGATAACAGCACCTTGATTTTCTAATCATATCTATCTATAATTATAAGTATGAAGAAGTTATTAAGAATTGGCGAAGCATCACAAATACTGGGAGTATCTGTTAGCACATTAAGAAGATGGGAAAAAGAAGGAAAGCTAAAACCC
>QNZF01000053.1 GCA_003978485.1 Persephonella sp. | reverse complement strand
AAAATCTTTACTTCTGAAGATATGGCAAGATATGTATTTGAACAGTACGGTATTAAATGGGAGATTAGGTCTCATGTAAGAAAAGTTGAAGAAGGTAAGGTTTACACAGTAAATCTAGACGGTGAGGAGAAAGAGTTTGATTTTGATTTTGCAATGTTAATACCACCATTTAAAGCTCAACCTATCAAATGGATAGATAAAGATGGAAACGATATAACAGATAAAATGTGTAATCCTGCTGGATTTGTAAAAGTTGACGCAAATTATGGAAAACCTTATGATGAGCTAGATGGTCCAGACTGGCCTAGAAAGTATCAAAATCCAATTTATAAAAATGTATTTGCTGCAGGTATTGCATTTGCACCACCGGGACCATTATCAAAACCGGGAAAAGCTCCAGATGGTACTCCAATAGGACCAACTCCTCCAAGAACAGGTTATACAGCTGAGCTATCAGGTAAAGCAGCAGCTTTAAATATTGTTGATATGATAGAAGGTAGGGAACCATCCCACACAGCATCAATGGCTGAAACACCCGGTTTATGTGTAGCTTCTATGAAAAATAAAATATTAGATGGTGAAGCTGCTACAATTGCTATATATCCAGTTGCAAGAAATAGGGCTGCTTATCCAGAGTATGGTAGAGATTTAGATAACTGTGCCGCAGAAGTTGGAATGGCAGGAGCATGGTTTAAATTATTCTTACATTATGCATTCTTATACAAACTACAGGCTAAACCAGGATGGAAATTAATACCTTAAAAATTTTTGGGAGGTTTTAGATATGGATAAAGAAAAAAGAGAAATAATGGATAAAATGTGGAGAGTTAGAAAAAATATATTTGTCCAATTATTTAGGGCTGTTGTTTTAGGATTACATTTCTGGAAATTGGTTAGAAAAGTTCATTAATTTTAGAGGAATTTCTAAAAAATATACTTTTAGGCAGTTTTTTTGCCCTTTTTTGTTTCCTTTACAAAAATTTTTGTATCGGTAATTTTATTCTTTATTTCTAGAAATATTTATAAAAAAACTTTATTATTGCCAATTTGGAAATTAAATTCAGTTAATTTAATTATCTAGGATGAAGGATTTTGATTAAATTGATAGTCAATTAAAGTAAAAAAACTATAAAGTAATACCTGCTTAAATCAATATTTTGAAAATTTCCAAAACTATGTTTATTAGCCGTCAATTTAAACCAAACTTATAAAGTTTGTCTATTCCTTCTTTTAGAGCTTCTACAGTTTTATAAACATCTTTAATCTTATTATTTACTCCAAATGAAAAACGGATTGAGCTTAAACTTTCTTTTTCTGAATAACCGTAAGCTAGTAGAACATGGGAAGGACTTAAACTACCTGAACTACAGGCAGAACCTGAAGATACATAAATACCATTTTTATTTAAAAACAAAACTAAATCTTGTGCTCTTATATTTGGAAAAATTATATTTACCGTATGTGGTGCAGTTTTAACATTCTCACTAACTATATGAATGTTAGGTATAGCTTTTTTTAATTCTTCTATGAATAATTTTTTCAACTCTTTTAAATGATTTATGAATAAATCTCTTTTTTCTAACCATGTTTTTATGGCTTCCACAATAGCAAGAATGAAAATTATATTCTCTGTTCCAGAACGTATAGAAAATTCCTGACCGCCACCGAACAGTAAAGGAGTAAGTTTTTTACTTTTATCCCTTTTCATTATTCCTATACCTTTAGGAGCGTTAAACTTGTGTCCTGACAAGGTGAAGAAATCTATCTTTTTAAAATCTATATCTTCCTTTAAAAATCCTTGAACTATATCTGAGAAAAATAAAACTTCTTTTTCTTTACAAATTTCATATATAGCGTTTATATCTTGTATAACACCTGTTTCATTGTTTGTGTGTATAACAGAAACAAATAAAGTTTTTTTACTAATCTTTTTCTTTAAATCGTCCAAATCTATCAAGCCGTTTTTATCTATCCTTAAAAATTTTACCTTGTAGCCCTTTTTAGCCAAGAACTTAATAGGATTTAAGACAGATTTATGTTCTATTGGAGAAACAATTATCTCGTTTTTATCAGGATAAGCTTCAACTAAACCTCTGATAATAGTGTTATTTCCCTCCGTAGCACCGGAGTTAAATATAATTTCCTCTGTATCAGCTTGAAAAACTTCAGATAAAAACAGTCTCGCTTTTTCTATTTCCTTTCTAGATTTTTGTCCTAAAGAATGGATAGAGCTAGGATTTCCAAAAATCTCTCCCCATTCTTTAAGTTTATTTAAAATTTCAGGAAAAATTGGAGTAGTAGCATTGTTATCTAGATAAATCATTTTTTACCAACTGCTAAAAACACAGGGTATTCTTTTATTCTCCCTTCCTTTTCTTTTCTTATACTGTAAATTGTTAAAATTTTTACTTCTTTAAAACCATTTTCTCTAAACCATTCTTCCACTTCTTCCTTTTCAAAACCAAAATGTTTAACATCTGTGTTGTCTGAATGGAAAGTTCCGTCTTCCTTTTCTAAATCAATAATTGCTATATAGCCGTCTTCTTTTAAATAATCTTTCAACTTTTTTAAAGCTTCTTTAGGATTGTCTAAATGGTGAAATGTCATAGATGTTATTATTAAATCAAAATCTTTTTCAGAAAAATCTTCAGACAATATATCTTTCCTGAAAATCTTTATATTTTTAATCCTCTGGTTTTTTAATTTTTCTTTAAAAACATTTAGCATACCTTCAGATAAATCAAAGGCATATATTTGAGCTACATACTCAGATAAAGGTATATCAACAAGACCTGTCCCAGCCCCTATATCCATTACCTTAAAATTTTTATTGATAGGGATAATTTTAATTAACTTTTCAACGAACTGTTCAGACCTTTTTATTTTGTCTTCTGTATCATACTTATTTGCAACTTTATCAAATCTTTCCCCTATATTCATTACATTATCTCTTTATAAATTTTCTACTTATTTATATTCAAAATTTTTACTAAAGTTTAGATTAAAATCTATGAGCTTAATCTTACCATAGATTTGATAAAGATAAATTTAGTTTTATTTCAGTTTTTGTATTAATACTAAAAATAGTTGGAATTATGGGCTAAACAACCTTTCAATTTCTATAGAGGAAACAGAAAGTAAAAATTTATTATTAAAAGTATTAAAAGCCCGGTAAAAACTTAATAATTGACTGTAAGTATATTATTCTTTATTAATTAGTAAAAAATATTAGATATGGAGAAATTAGATTGTCTGGTAAAAAAATCGTTATAGTGGAAAGTCCTAAAAAGGCAAAGGAAATACAAAAGTTTTTAGGGAAGGATTACATAGTGAAAGCCACAATAGGACATTTTAAAGATTTACCTGAAAAAGAAATGGGAGTAGATTTGGAAACGTTTGAGCCTAAGTTTGTTATAAAAAGTAAAAATCATAAAAAAATATTAACAGAATTAAAAAAGTTAGCTAAAGATAGTGAAATATATATAGCAACAGACCCAGATAGAGAAGGATATGCAATAGGATACTTTGCATATGAAGAATTGAAGAAAAAAGCTAAAGCGGTAAAGAGAGCTGAGTTTCACGAGATAACTAAAAAACATATTTTAGAAAGAATAAAAGATGCAGTAGATTTTGAGAATAGTAATTTTGGACTTTTTAAGGCATTTTTAGGAAGAAGAGTTGGAGATAGAATAGTTGGTTATATACTTTCTCCTAAAGCATCAAAGGAGATAGGTGGTAGATTTTCTGTAGGTAGAGTTCAGTCTCCTGCTGTAAGACTAATCGTCGAAAGGGAAGAAGAGATAAAAAACTTCAAACCTAAACCTTACTATGTTTTATCTGTTCAACTGAAAAAGGAAGATTTCGTTATAGAAGCTTTTTATGAAAAACAGAAGATGGAAGAAAAAGAAATTGCTGAAAAGATATTTAATGAGATAAAAAAGGAAAAGTTTGCAACAGTTATTGATATAAAGAAAAAAGATATTAAACAGTCTCCAAAACCGCCTTTTACAACATCTTCATTACAACAGGTGGCTTCCTCACAATTAAAATTTGCCCCTGAAAAGACTATGATTTTAGCCCAAGATTTATTTGAAAGTGGTTTAATAACCTACCATAGAACTGACAGTGTAAGATTTTCTGAAGAGGCTATAAATGGTATAAGGGAGCTTATTAAGAAAGTTTACGGTAAAGAGTTTGTAGCGAAGAGAAAGAGGGTTTATAAATCTAAAAATACACAGGCAGACGCACATGAAGGTATAAGGATAACTAATTTTGTATCGTGGGAAGAGCAGGAAAAACTTTTAAAGGAAAAAGGTTTATCTGAAGACCATAAAAAACTTTTATATTTGATTTATAAGAGAACTGTTGCTTCACAGATGGCAGATATAATCTATTCTAGAACATCAATCTTATTTGATATAAAAGGATATAAATTTAAAACTACCGCTTCAACTATTAAATTTTTAGGTTATAAAAAGGTTTACGATGATGATTTAGTTAAATCCCAAGAGGAAGTTTTTTATATTGAAGATAATCTTTTAAAGATTGGAGACAAGTTGGAAAAAATTAAAGAAAAACTGGAAGAAAAATTTACAAAACCACCACCTAGATATACTGAAGGTAGCTTGGTAAAAAAACTTGAGGAGTTAGGAATAGGTAGACCTTCAACCTATGCCACCATATTAAAAACTATTAAAGAAAGAGGATATGTTAAAAAAGAAGGAGGTAGTCTTTATCCGACGGAAGAGGCTTACTACTTAATTAAATATTTAAATGAAAAATATAATTGGGTTATTGATTACAACTTTACTAAGGAGATGGAAGAATTTTTAGATAAGGTGGAGGATAATAAAGAAGATTGGAAAGAGTTTGTAAAAAAACTTTATGAAAGGTCTTCTTCTGGAGGAACTTCAAAAGTTTCACAAAAGATGAAAAATTATGCGTTGGATTTAGCTAAAAAACATGGAAAAAATATTGATGAAATACTTGACGATTTTGAAAAGTTAAGTGAGTTTATTGAAAAGTATAAAGATACTAAACCAACAGAAAAACAGATTAACTACGCTAAATCTTTAGCAGAAAAAACAGGTTTAGAGCTACCTGAAGATGTTTTACAGGATAGGGATAAAATAAAAAAATGGATAAATAAGGCTAAAAAAGAAGCTATGAAAAGTTATAAACTATCGGATAAGCAGATAGAGATTATAAAGAAGTATGGAGATGAAAAACTTCTGGAAGATACTCAAAAAGCTTTAAACTGGTTAAATAACTTCTTTAAAAAGAGAAGAAGAAAGAGGGGCTAGGAAGTATGGCAAAATTTAGAACTAAAAAATCTCTAGGACAACACCTTTTAATATCTGAGGGGGTTATAAAAAAGATAGTTGATTATATAGATGTGAATAATGAAGATGTTATTGTTGAAATTGGGGTAGGGACTGGACAGTTAACAGAGGAAATATTAAGGAGAAATCCTAAAAAACTCTATGGAATAGAGATAGACGAAAGGGTTTATCCAATTGTGGAGGAAAGGTTAAAGGAGTATTCAAATTTTATTCTTATAAAGAAAGATTATTTTGATGTTAATCTAAGGGAGTTTTACGAAGATGATAAAATAAAGATTGTTGGAAATCTACCTTATAATGTAGCTTCATTAATACTGATAGATACTGCCTTTTATATAGATATAATCAGATTTAACATTTTTATGATACAGAAGGAAGTTGCGGAAAAGCTTGTGGCAAAGCCTAAGACTAAATCCTACTCTTTTATGAGTGTGTTCTTACAAACATTTTTCAATACAAAGTATCTTATGAGTGTTCCACCTAGATTTTTCTCACCACCACCGAAGGTTGTTTCTGCAGTTGTAAAACTTTCTCCTAAGGAAAAGTTACCTATTCCATTTGATAAGATTAAAGATTATAAGAAGTTTGTATCAGATATGTTCTCTCATAGAAGGAAGATGTTAAAGTCAAAGATAAATCCTAATATATTGGAAATGGCAAATATAAAACCTACTGCTAGAGCTGAAGAGTTATCAGTGGAAGATTTTATAAAACTTTTCAATGTTTACTTTGTAAATATTAATGCTCTTAATATACAATAATTTTTAATTAAACATAGATTGGAGGATTTTTAATTGTTTAAAGTCCTAATTACAGACCATATATCTGATGTAGGAATAAGAATTTTAAATAGTGATGAAAATGTAGAGGTAGATTATCAACCTGAAATAAGATGGGAAGAGCTTTTGGAAATTATAAAAGATTATGATGCAATAATAACCAGAAGTAGAACTCCAGTAAATAAAGAGTTATTAGATAGAGCAGAAAAGTTAAAAGTTGTTGGTAGAGCTGGGGTTGGAGTGGATAATGTTGATTTAGAGGAAGCATCAAGAAAAGGGATATTAGTTGTAAATGCCCCCGGCGCTAATACGGTAGCGGCGGCGGAGTTAACAATGGCACATATGTACGCAATATTAAGAAAACTACATTTAGCCCACGAAGATATGCTAAAGGGAAATTGGAACAGAAAGAAATTTATGGGAGAAGAGTTAGACGGTAAAACTGTTGGTATAGTAGGTTTAGGTAATGTAGGTTCTCAAGTGGCTATAAGATGTAAAGGTTCAGGAGCAACTGTTATAGCTTATGACCCGTACATACCAAGAGAAAAAGGAGATAGATTGGGAGTTGAGTTAGTTGATACTTTAGAAGAATTAATCAAAAGGTCAGATATTATAACTCTCCACTGCCCATTAACTGAAGAAACAAAGGGAATGATTGGAGCTAAAGAGTTTGAGATGATGAAAGACGGAGTTTACTTTGTTAACTGTGCTAGGGGAGGAATAGTTGACGAAGAAGCTATGTATGAGTATATGAAAAAAGGGAAATTTGCAGGTATAGGCTTAGATGTTTTCAGTAAAGAACCACCGGACGACAAAATAAGAAGAATTTTTGAATTTCCAAATATAAGTTTATCTCCACATATTGGAGCTAACACTTACGAATCACAGGACAAAGTAGCTAAAAAAATTGCAGAACAAGTTTTAAAAGCATTGAAAGGTGAGTTTGTTGAAGCTGCAGTTAATGCACCATTTACCATAACGGAAGGATTTAAAGATATAACTGCCTATTTAGAGCTAGCCGAAAAGCTAGGTAATTTCCTATCTCAATACGCAGGAGGAAACTTTAAAGAAATAAATGTTGAAGTAAGGGGAACTATATCTGAACATATAAAACCTATAGTAGCTTACTTTTTAAAAGGATTTTTAGCTCCAATATTAGACAGAAATGTAAATATAATAAATGCTCCATTCTTAGCTAAAGAAAGGGGAATAAACATAGTAGAAACTATAAGGGAAGAAGGTTTAAACTTTAAAGAATTTATTAAAATAACTGCCAAAGAAAATGGAAAGGAATATATAATCGGAGGAACTGCATTTTACGGAAAATTACCAAAAATAATGATGATAGACAACTATTGGATAGATATAGACCCATACGGTGTAATCTTGATGTTAAAAAATAAAGATGTACCGGGTGTTATAGCTAAACTTGGGGAAATCTTAGCTAAAAACAACATTAATATTGCAGGATTTAGACTTGGAAGAATAAAAAAGGGAGATATAGCTTTAGGTGCTCTTCAGTTAGACGATAGAGTTAATGAAAAAATAATAGAAGAGATTTTAAACATACCTGAAATTTTAGAAGCCAAGGAAATAATCTTATAATTCTCCTTCTGTTTTCCTTTATATTTTTCAAATTAATCTTTATAATATAGTTAGTTATAACTAACCAAAAGAGGTTTTAATAAATGAAAATAGCCTATTCTTCAATGGACGGTGAGAAAATATCAGGACATCCGGGGAGAGCTAAGTATTTAGTAATTGTAGAACTGGATGATAATAAAAATATAAAATCTAAAAGAGTTATAGAAAACCCTCTAAATCATCATAAAGAAGGTGGTAGGGAGCATTCTGGAGTTCAAAGATGGGAAGTTTTAGAAGAAGAAAATGTTACTATTTTTATAACTAAAAGATGTGGTGAAGGCTTTAAAAATAATTTAGCAATAAGAAATATTTCTTTAATCCTAACTAAACAAAACGATATAAATAAAGTTATAAAGGAAGAACTGAGTTGATTAAGTTTAACTAACATTTAATTTTAAGTAGAAATTAACTGGTATACTATTTTAAATACACCAGTTTGGAAAATAATTTTAGTTAATTTAAATAAAGAATTTTAATTAATAGTAAAACTGATTTGAAAAAACATAGGTTGCCGACTGCATTTATATTGAAATCTGATAAATACTTAAAATTTTTTCATTTCTATTTTTATATTAGTTAAATTAAAAAACTATAAAATTATTGTCGCTTTAAATCAATGCTTCGGTAATTCCCAAACTGATGCTAAAATACAAATTATTTTCTTAAGATAACCTAACTTTATAAATTTTTTAGCTTCACAAACTATCAATGATTGTTAGACCTCTTTATTTTAGCCAACTTAAATGGAGATTAATTAAATTTAATCTTTGAGCGGACATTATTTAACAATCTTTTAACAAAAGACAAAAATTATTAATGTTATAATCTGTATCAATAAATCTAAAAAGGTTTATTTACTTAGGTTGTAAAATGAAAAGATTTTTTAAGGTTTCTTTAGCTGATATTTTCTTTGGTTCAGTATCGTTTTTATCCGCCTTACTTGTTTTAATCCTAATATTTTCTGTCCTTTTTGTTTTATATAAAGAGAGTTCATTAGCAATAGAAAAGTTTGGAGTTATAAAATTTTTAATAACTAACGATTGGGATCCTGTAAAGGAAATCTTTGGAGCTGCAGCACCACTTTATGGAACAATAATGACCACCATATTATCCCTAGTTGTTGCTGTTCCTGTAGGCGTAGGAATAGCCATATTTTTATCTGAAACCGCTCCAAACTTTTTAAAAACACCTTTAGGAATAACAATAGAGATGTTAGCGGCTATTCCAAGTATAATTTACGGTATGTGGGGTTTGTTTACACTAGCCCCTATAATGAGGGAGTATGTAGAACCGTTTTTACAGAATACTTTAGGTAAAATTCCTATTATCGGTATAATCTTTCAAGGTGAGATAATGGGCGTTAGTATATTTACCGCAAGTGTTGTTTTAGGAATTATGATAATTCCCTTTATAGCGAGTATATCAAGAGATGCTTTAAATCTAACACCAAACATTATGAAAGAAAGTGCCTACGCCTTAGGTGCTACAAAGTGGGAAGTTATAAAAGATGTTATGATACCTTACTCAAAATTAGGGATTTATGGAGGCGTAGTTCTAGCTCTGGGAAGAGCATTAGGAGAAACAATGGCAGTTGCTTTCGTTATAGGACATAAATTAGATATACATCTTTCAATATTTCAACCTGCAACCACTATAACTGTAACCTTAGCAAACGAATTTACTGAAGCAGATACAGATTTATATCTATCAGCATTATTCTACTTAGCATTAATCTTATTTATTTTAAGCTTTGTAGTTTTAGTTATAGCTAAATACTTTCTATTGAGGGCTGAAAGAGGTCTTAAAAGATGAATAGGACAGTAAAAAAGAGAAAAATAATATCATTTATAGCTTTATCGTTATCAACTTTTTCTGCAATATTTGGTCTGTTTTGGCTTGTTTTTATTCTATTTGATGTTATAAAAAATGGAATAGCAGGTTTAAGTTTAGACCTGTTCTTAAAAGACCCTGCACCACCGGGAATGGGGGAAGGAGGTTTAAGAAACGCTTTTATTGGACAACTAGAGATAGTCTTTTTTGCAACTATAATAGGTGTTCCTTTAGGTATTCTGGCAGGTACTTTTATAGCAGAGTATGCAAGGGGAACTAAATTTGCAAGGATAGTATCAATACTATCCGATATTATGGTAAGTGTACCATCTATCGTTATAGGTACATTTATATACTCTATTATGGTTAAGCCAATAGGTAATATAAATCTGGGAGCTATTTTTGGAGTTTTATTTCTTTCTGTAATACTTGCAGTTATATTTGGTGGAATACTGAATATTGTAGTAAATAAGATACTATCTAACGTATCAATAAAATCAAGGTCTAAAATAAATTTTATAAATATTACGGTGGTTTTAATAACAGTATTATTTGGTATAGGAACTTTTATATACTTATCACCTAAACTTATTGATAGAATTCAAGGTTTTAACGGTTGGGCTGGAGCTTCAGCTTTAGCGTTTATAATGATACCTGTTGTTCTAAGAACAACTGAAGATATGTTAACCTTAGTTCCTTGGACTTTAAGGGAAGCAGCTTTCGCTTTAGGAGCTTCATACTACAGAGTTATCAAGGATATAGTTTACCGCTCAGCTATAACAGGTATAATTACTGGAGTAATCCTGTCTATATCCCGTGTTGCTGGGGAAACAGCACCTTTACTATTTACATCATTTAATAATCAGTTCTTTACACTAGATATGAACGAGCCTATATCGTCTCTAACTGTTATGATATTCACATATGCTATGGGACCATACGACGATTGGCATAAACAGGCTTGGGCAGCTTCTTTAGTAATAACTTTATTTATACTGTTGATTACTTTAATTGCTAGATACATTATTAATTACAAATTTGGAAAACACAAAGCACAATGAATAAAAAATTTTTTAAGTATCTATCAATATCAGCTATAGGATTACATCTTGTATCAGGTGTAGTTGTAGGTGTTTTAATTGGTTACTATCTGGATAAATTTTTCAACACATCGCCGATTTTAACTATACTTTTTTTCTTCTTTGGCATAATAGCAGGTTTTAGAAATATGTATAAGGATGTTCAAAAGTATATATTAAACAACGAAGATAATAATGGAAAAGATAAAAAGTAAGTATATAAAGCTATTTGAATTAATAATATCAGTCTTAGTAAGTCTGGGCTTTGTATATATCTTTTATAAAATTATAGGTTTTGAAAAATTTTTTAAATTTTTAAAGGAAATATCTATAATCAATCTTTTATTAGCTTTTTCAATTTACACTTTAAGTTATATAACGAGAGCTTACAGATGGAAAATTACATTAACTATAAAAGATTTCAAAAAGTTATTTAAACTTACCGTTTATAATACAGTTTTTAATATATTTTTACCATTTAGAACAGGGGAAATCTCTTTTTTTTATATGTTAAAAAAAGAAAATATACCTTTTAATCAATCAGCAATAAGTTTTATAACTGTTAGGATATTTGACGCACTGTCTTTAGCTGTAGTATTTGCGGTATCATTATTAATCTATAAAGATTATATCATATACGGAATTATTCTTTTAGTACTGTCTCCATCTCTTTTTTACATTATCAAATTTTTAACTGGATTTATAAAAATGGAAAAATTAAAAGATTTCCATAAAGAAGTTTTAAGTTTAAAAAATATACTGATACTTTATTTACTATCATTAACTACATATATATTTAAATTCTCAAGTTTTTATTTTGTTCTACCTAAAAATATAAATATCTCTTTTCTAGAGAACTTCTTTGCTTCAGCTTCAGCTGACCTTACAACCATACTTCCTATACATGGTATTGCAGGTGTAGGAACTTATGAAGCTGGTTATGTTGGAATACTAATATTTTTAGGAGTAGATAAAGAAACTGCTATACTTTCTTCCGTCTTCGTCCATCTATTTATACTACTTTCTTCTGCCATTTTATCTTTAATCTGTTATACTTTACC
>QNZF01000050.1 GCA_003978485.1 Persephonella sp. | reverse complement strand
GGAGATAAACAGGTTGATTTTGGAAATCGCTTTTTCAAACCGATAAATGTATATTCCAAATATGCATAATCTACAGGAATAGGAAGTTCAATAGTATAAAAATTTTTACTTTTTAAAATTTTGGCATTAACAGGTTTAAATTTATCAACATATATATTCTTTTCTATTTTAAAAACTTTTGTATCTTTAAATTTTAAATCTTTAGATAAATTTCTTATAAGTTTAAATGTATCTTCCAACCAGTATTTATCAACAAAGAAAACTTTTAAATTTATGCTATTTTTTCCATTAGGGACTAAAAAGTAAATTATGTACCTATCATTACAGGGAAACCTGTAAACAAAATGTAGTTTTAAATTACTATCTATTTTTAAGATTTCATATTTATTTGGGTCAATAGGTAAATCAAAAATTAAATATTTATAATTTTCTAGCTTTATGGGATAGATATTAACTTTATCATTAATCGGAATAGCCTTTCTTTTAAGTTCTTCCACAAATATATAAAATCTATTCCATCTTTCTTCCTTCTTTTTACTAGCTTTTAACCATTTCTTTTTAAGGATGTCTTCATATTTTTTTAATACATAATCACAATTATTTTTCTTCCACTTAATATCAAGGTCAGATGTATCCTTTCCTTTCAGTTTTCTTTTCGTAAATTCTCCAATTAAATCATTACACTTTTTTAATTTCATATTAAAATCATCTGAATTGTTTAAATGTTGACCATTTATATTAGAAAACAGGAAAAGATATAGGATTAGAAATAACTTTTTTAATTTATAACCTTTTATCATCAAAATCTCCACTACTATTGATATTAGCAGTAAATATATGAATAATAATTAAAACAAAAATTTCAAACAGTGTTTTATTTTAGGGAGGTAAATAATGGGAAGTGAAAAAAAGAGTAGGAAAAAAGTTGTTTATAGGAGGCACGATAGAAATCCGATACCTTTGTTAGAACCAGAAAGAAGAAAGAAAACATTTAAAGAGTATGCACTTGGATATGGTCATACATCTGCGTTAGATGAGGCAGATAGATGTATTTTGTGTAGAAAACCACCTTGTACTCCATCCTGTCCAGTTAACTCTGAGATGGAAAAATGGATAGGTGAAATACAAAAACAGAACGTTTGGGAAGCATACAAAATATTGAGAAGAAACAATCCATTTAGTTCTGTATGTGGTAGAGTATGTCCACAGGAGAGATTATGTGAAAGCACTTGTGTCTTAACATTTAAAGACAATGGTCAGTCGGTAGGTATTGGGGGACTTGAAAGATTTGTTGGAGATAGTATAAGAATGTCAGGTATAGAATGGGTTGATGAAAAAGAGCCACCAACCGGTAAAAAAGTTGCGGTTATAGGTGCAGGTCCTGCAGGTTTAGCTAACGCTTACTTTTTAGCTAGAAAGGGACACGATGTAACTATATACGAAGCATTACCTTTTGTAGGTGGTGTAATGAGATACGGAATTCCTGAAGCAAGATTGGACAGGAGAGTTTTAGATTTTGAGATAGATTTAATAAAGAAATTGGGAGTTAAGATATTAACAGGTATAAAAGTAGGTCAGGATATATCTTTTGAAGAAATCAGAAAGAATTATGATGCAGTCTTTATAGCGGTAGGTTCAGGTAGAGGTAAAAAGATGGGTATCCCCGGTGAGGATTTAAAGGGTGTTTATACCGCTATAGGATTTTTAATGAAAGTTAACACAGGTTTAGTTGACCCAATGTTAGCTCCAGACGAAAAAGTTGAATTACCTACAGGTAAAAGAGTTGCTGTTATAGGTGGAGGATTTACAGCAGTTGACTGTGTTATCACTTCAATAAGATTAGGAAATGAGACACATTTAATATATAGAAGGACTAGGGAAACATCCTCGGCTAGAGATGAAGAATGGGATCACGTGGCAGAAGAGGGAGCTATTTTACATTGGCTAACCCAACCTATAGAAGTAATAGGGAATGAAAATGGAGAAGTAATTGGGCTTAAATGTGTAAAAATGGAGCTAGTTCCTGACCCTAAAGGTGGAAGACCTAGACCTAAACCTATAGAAGGTTCAGAACATATTATAGAGTGTGATGCGGTTATTATGGCAGTTGGACAAGGTGATAATCCATTAGCTTATAAAGATATAAAAGGATTAAAAATAGATAAATGGAATAACCTATCTACAGTAGATGAAAAATTTAGGACAAATATTGAGGGCGTTTTTGCAGGTGGAGATGTTGTTAACGGTGGAGATACAGTTGTAAGAGCTATTTCTCACGGTAAAAAAGCGGCAGAAGCTATGCATGAATACCTAATGACAGGTAAATGGGAATATAACGGAGAATAAAATTTTTTTCATTTTTTTTCTTTTTCTCCTATTTTCTTAAATTTTCTGGGATGAAAGCAGTTGATGAAATTTTTAACTATAATTATCTAAAAATATGTATATAATTAGAAAGCGGTTTGGCTGTTTTCTTTTTTATGCTTAATCTTTTTAATATATCCAATAATATCCCCTGCTATGAGTATGTATTGGATTATATCTTTTTGTATTAAAAATTTGCCTTTTTAATGTTTTTGATGAGCTCCTGTATTTGTCCTTCGGATAGTTTACCTTTATATCCTTTAACATTTCATTATAAAAATTTTTTTATCCTACTTATTTATACTAATCCTATTATCTGTATACAGTTGGGAGATTTAGAGGTAATAAATTATTTACTTTCTTTATAATTATTTTGGAGTTCTATTTTAGAAATATTAACATTTGAATTCTAAAAATTAACTGTTTTTTATTTTTTTTAACATTTTTTTAGTTCTTCTATATTCTTTTTTATTAATTCTCTTTCAATCATCCTTTCTACACTAGTTTTGGTATTATGTTTTAAATTAGCACTTTAAATCAGTTTTGATATTAGATTTTATTTTTTAAAACTACTAAGAATTAAAAGATTTGAAAATTTATAATATAATAACGGCTATTATAAAAGTTTGGGGGATATTTAATGAAAATACCATTAAGGTTAGTTGAAAGAATAACGGAAAAAATAACAAAAGAACTAACTGAAAAAGAATATATAGAAGCGGAAGATATAAACCAATTTAGAGAGAATATCCTTCAAATCATAAAAAATGCTATACAGGAAGAAAAAGATTTGGAAAGGGAAGCTGAAGAACTTGTTGAAAAACATAAACATCTTTTAGACGAAGAAGATATAAACTTTAGAACTGCAGTTAGAAAAGTTAAGGAAAAGTTAGCTGAGGAAAGGAATATACATTTAGACCCTGATGATAGAATGAACCAAGTGGCACATAAGATAAAAAAATATATAGAAGAAGACGACAGTATAGAAATATTTGTCCATCCAAACAAGATAAGAAGATTAGTTTTTGCAATCTTAAAAGATTTAGTTAGAGAAGAGAGAGAAATAGATAGGGAAGTTAGAAGCAGAATAAGGTCATATTCTAAAAAAATTTACGAAGGGACTACAGAATGGAAAATTCTATATAATAAGATTTATGAAGATATTCTGAAAAGAAAAGGTTTAATCTAGAGGATTGTTAAGTGATGGATAATATAAAGTTAGACCAGTCTAAACTTATAGAAATGTTTAAGCTTCAAGATGAATTGAATAAAAAAATTAATAAAAACTGGAAAGGAATAAGAAAAAAAAGTGATTTTGTTAGAGCTATTTGGATTGAATGTGCAGAGTTAGTTGACAGTTTGCCTTGGAAATGGTGGAAAAAGCAGGAAATGGATATTAACAATGTAAAGATAGAATTAGTTGATATGTGGCACTTTATAATCTCTTATATTCTATTAAACAAATTTGATTATAAAGATGCAGTTAACAGTGATTACATAAAATACTTTGAGAAGGGAATGATTAGAAATTTTGAGAATTTGAAAGTTGACCCGATAGATTTACACCATTTTTTAGGGGAAACGAACAAAACAGAGAGGCTAATATTTGCAATAGAAAGGGTTGTTGAGAACTTCTTAAGTAAGAGACCTTTAGAAGCTATATTTTTTTACGGTTTAACTGTTTCTGAAGTTATGGATTTTGGGGAAATGTATCTATTATACATAGGTAAAAATATACTAAATCATATAAGACAGGAGTTTGGTTATAAGGAAGGTAATTATAAAAAACATATTGATGGAATTGAAGATAATAAATATATGTTAGAAATTGTAAAAAATGTAAAATCTAAAGAAGAGTTAGAAAAAGCTATAAGAAAAAAGTTTGAAGAGATTTTAAAAGATTAAATCTTTTCTCTAATCATTCATCCATCTTTTATATAAACTGTTTTCTACACCTATTAAATCTAAAATCTTTCCAACTACAAAATTAATCATATCATCTATACTTTTTGGATAATTATAAAAAGCAGGTGATGCAGGGGCTATTATTCCTCCTGAGATAGATACCTTTTTCATATTCTCAATATGTATTAGAGAGTAGGGCATTTCTCTTATTAATAAAATCAGTTTAACCCTTTCTTTAAGGGCAACCTCAGATACTCTATGAATAAGATTATAGTTAACTCCATTAGCCACAGCACCTAACGTTGACATTGAACAAGGGGCTATAATTACAGCTTTAAATTTAGACAAAAAAGAACCACTAGCTAATTTAGAGGATATATTTTTTTCAGATACTATTACCACATTTTTATTGGAAGAAAATTTTTTTATAAAATCAGATTTTTTTATATTATGTTCCTTTTCCATTACAAGATAGCCGTTTTTAGAAACGATTGTATAGACTTTTCCGATTTTGCTTAACTCTTCAATTAATCTTATACCGTATATAATCCCACTAGCACCTGTTATACAAACAACAAATTTATCCATAAAAAGATAAAGAAGAGAAGGCGATTAGCCGACGTTTTTAAATTTAGATGCTTTCTTTGTAAATTGTTCCCAGTTCTCAGGGCCAAATGGAGATATTTCCCTCAATCTATTAATAACTTTAGGATACTCTTCAATTATGTAATCAATATCTTCCTCTGTATTTTCTCTACCTAGGGAGAATACTATAGAACCATTTGAAGTTTCCTTCTCAACACCTATTGCCTCTAAAACATGAGACTGTTTTAAAGCATAAGATACGCAAGCAGAACCTGACGCCGCATAAATCTTTTTGTAGTTTAACATTAACAACATAGCCTCACCTTCTATATACATAACGATTAATGATAAGTGGTTAGGCAATCTTTTTTCAGGATGACCTGTAAAGAATTTATATTCTATCTTTTCCTCTAAACCTTTCTGTAGTTTATCTCTTAAAGCTTTTAATCTGTTAACTCTATCGTCCATTTCCTTAATAGCTAACTCTGCGGCAACTCCCATTCCTACAATCTCAGGTACAGGTTCAGTTCCAGCCCTTCTACCTCCTTCCTGAATACCACCTTCAATTAAAGGTTTCAGTCTAACACCTTTTTTAACATATAAACCACCAACTCCTTTAGGTGCATAGAAGTAATGACCAGTAAATGATGCCATATCAACTCCCAAATCTTCTATGTCAACAGGCATATGACCAACAGCAGGAGCTATATCAGAATGGAACACAATTCTAGGATTTTTTTCTTTTGCCGCCCTAACAAGCTCCTTTAAATCTTGAACAGTTCCTATTTCCCTGTTTGCTAAACCGATAGACACTAAGATTGTATCCTCTCTTACAGCTTCTTTTACCTGTTCAGGACTAAACAGTCCGTATTTATCAGGCTTTAAATAGGTTATTTCAAATCCTTCCTTTTCTAATGTTTTCGCAGAATGTATAACAGAATGGTGTTCAATTGCAGATATAACTATATGTTTTCCCCTTCTAGTTATACCCGGTGCCTTTGCATATCCTTTTATAGCCAAATTATTAGCCTCAATTGCTCCAGATGTATAAACTATCTCCTCAGGTTTTTTTATATTTAACAATTGTGCTATCTGTTCTCTAGCTTTATTTATAGCTTTTTTAGCATTTACACCAAACTGATGTAGAGATGTTGGATTTCCAAACTGTTCTCTATAGTAAGGTTGCATTGCTTCCAAAACTTCTTCAGCTACGGGTGTTGTAGCTAAATGGTCTACATAAACATATCCTCTTTCTTTTAACATATCTATATAACCTCCTATTATAAACTTAATTTTTTTACTAATTTTTGTGCTATTTCCGTAAAAGCTTTTGCAGATTGACTGTCCTCTTTAGCAAAAACTATAGGAATACCTAAATCTGAAAACTCTGCAACTTTAGGCTCTATAGGAATTTTTCCTAAGAGTTCAGTGTTATAATTTTTAGCAATCTCTTCTGTCTTACTTTTACCAAATATCTCATACTTCTTATTATTATCAGGACATACAAAATAACTCATATTTTCAACAATTCCTAAGACAGGTATTTGAACCTCGTTAAACATCTGTATTCCTTTTTTAACGTCAACTAATGCTACATCCTGTGGAGTAGTGACAATAACAGCTCCGTCTATCTCTGCAGTTTGTCCAAGAGTAATTTGAACATCTCCAGTTCCCGGTGGTAAATCTATTATTAGGAAGTCTAAACCTTCTTCTCCCCAATCTATATCAAATAAAAACTGATTTAAAGCTTTAAATAATACTGGACCTCTCCATATTACAGGAGTGTCTTCTGAAGGCAATAATAAACCTATGGACATTATCTTTATTCCATGGGCTACAGGAGGAATTAGTTTATTATCAGGTCTAGCCATTACTTGCTTATCTTTAGCTCCAAGCATAGTAGGTCCTGAAGGTCCGTACATATCAGCATCTAAATAACCGACTTCATATCCCATCTTCTTTAAAGCTGAAGCCAGATTAACTGCAACGGTAGATTTACCTACTCCTCCCTTTCCAGAAGCTACAGCTATAACTTTCTTTACATTAGGTATTCTTCTTCTACTTTCAAAAGGATTAGCCTGTGGTGGCGGTTGTGGTGGTTGTTGTTGCTGTTGTTTTGGTGGTTCGCTTGTAAATTCAACCTCTACATTTTCAGCTCCAAGCTCTTTTAAAACTGTAGTTGCTTTTTCTCTTAAGTAATCATGATACTTCTCAGAAGGAGAAAATAATTTTATATAAACATTATTACCATCTATTTTTAAATCCCTCATTATATCTGCCAACGAAAAACTTACTCCTATTTCCTGTAAATTTGTGTTTTTTAATCTGTCAATAACTCCAGTTAAAGCCATCTTCACCTCCCTAATTTTTTCCTTTTTAGAATAAGTTTACCAGTAAACTTAAGCTATGATAACATTCATAACTAGATTTTAGTATTAAAAGGAAGCTATAAAATTTTAAATTTCTTAATTAAGTCTTTGAATTAGTGTTTAAATAGCAAAAGATTAATTAAATTAATTGGTTTTGATAAAAAACTTCGTAATTTTTAAGGAAAAAACAATCTAGCTTTCTAAAATATCCCTTTCCTTCTCTATTTTTTCCAGCTCCTGATTACATAACTCTTCGGTTTTAAATCTTTCAATCCAGCATTCTTTACAGAAAAATAAACCTTCTATATCAGGGTCTTCGTATAAGATAGCAATCTTTCCACATTTATAACATTCTTCTTCTTTATCAGTTTTATTAAAATTTTTTAATTCAAAATCATAATCTTTCACAACAAATCCTCCAAAGATTTTTATATGGATTTAAACTTTCTCTTTAAAAATTCAATTTCACTTTCTAAATCTAGACTGTTATCAATATAGTTGTTATAAATTTTCTCAAGTTGGGTTTTAATTATATCTATCCCTTCTAAAAGCTTATCTATATCTTGGCTTTTAGACGTTTTTAAAGAAAGTATGAGCCTATACAAATAATCCCCTATCAGCTTGTTAATTTCATATTTACTTATTTGTGGAATATCTATCTCATCTAATTTCTCTAAAAGATTAATTATCTCTTCTAATTTGTCGTAAATCTTATTACGTTCATTACTAGATAAATTATTTAATTTGTAAATCTCTATAAGAATTGAAAATATCTTTTCTTTTATATCTATCTTTTCTGATTTTAAATCAATATTTTCTTCACTTTTTTTTCTATTTCTAAGAAAGAAAAACCAAATTAAAAAGACGATTATTAATATCCATATTAGTATAAAAATCCATTTTATAAACATCTTTATCTATCCTTTTCTACTTCTTCAACTTTTTTATACTGTGCCTCCTCATGTTTTAAAGTTTCAGCTAACTTTTTATTCATCTGTTCTAATTTTTCTATATTTTCTTGGGCAACTTTTATTCCCTGCTTTCTAATTCTTTCATAATCTGTTATTGCTGAAAGGAGAGTGTTATAGGCCTCTTCAAGTTTTTTCATAGCTATAACAGGTTCTGTATATAAACCTTCAATCTCTTTAGTTTGAGACTTTATAGCTTCAGCATTATCCTTTAACAATTCAGCTGTATACTCCTGTGTTGCTTTAACTGTCTGTATAGCTCTCTTTTGGTTTAGTAATGAGCCTCTGATTGCCAAACCGACCATCAAAACTGTTCTTGTTATTGAAGTTGTTCTCTCTAAGGAAGATAGAAGCATTTTATTATTTGTTAATGTTTTTTGTATCGAAATTAAAAACTGCATTGTAGCCTGTAACATTGTTTGTAAGTCTTGCAATCTTGTAGAAAGGATAAAAAGGGCATTTTCAAGTTTTTCTTTTTCCAACTTGTCTGTAGTTGTCTCTATTCTTTTCTTTATTTCCTCTATAGCCTTTTTACCTATCTCAATCTTTTCCTCTAACTCTTTTTGATATTCCTTTAACTCCTTCTGTAAATTTTCCAAGTCTATATTGTCCCTTATAAGTTGGTCTTTTGCATCTTCCAGATTTTCCATAATTTTTTCAACATAATCTTTTACAGTTTCATACCTTTCAGCTATGTATCTGATAAGTTTGTCCCCCTGCGGAACTAAACCTAATATTTTTTTCCATAAAGGTGCTTTTTCGTAATATGCAGGATTAAGTTCTTCCAATTTTTCCTGTAGAGAGTATAATCTATCTGTAATTGGTTTAGTACTTTCATCTTTAGCATAAAAGATTATCTTTTTCTCTAAAGCCGATATTTTAGAGGATATTTCCCTCTGCTCCTCTAAACCAAATTTATCAGGATTGTTTATTATCTCGTCCAGATATTTTTTATCAAACTTTATCTCTTTATATTTTGGTAGATTAATATCCTGTTTTTCTTTAACTTCCGTTTTATTTTCCATAATAATCACCTGATATTAATTTTTACTTTCTCTTAATATATATCTTTTCAAATTTTCTTACCAGATAAGGAAATGTTATTACTCCCCAAATTATTCCAAACACTAAATACTTATATGCAATATCTTTTGAAAAACCAAAGAAAGTGTTTGATATTATTAATTTGGCAAAATTTATCAAAATTAATAAAAAAACTAATAATATTACTACTCCAAGACTTAAGTATGTGTAATAGGTTAAAGCCTTTGCATATTTATACCTAAAATCTATGTAATACAGAAGTCCTAAAGATAATAGAAATATTGATGTTAATATATAACCAATTCCTAATCCTGTTGCTATAGGAAAAAACATTCTTCTTAACTCTCCAATTTTAGTTTATGGGCTTTCCCAACTAACTCTAGTATATGTTTGTATCCCTTTCTATTTATATGATTTTCCAAACCTTCTATTATCTTTAGAGGAGAGTATGGGTCAAAAAATAAAGCTGTGCCTATCTGAACAGCCAAAGCTCCAGCTAAAATATGTTGTAATGCATCTTCAGTGTTTGATATTCCTCCTACACCTATTATAGGTATTTCTGTTCCGTACCTTTCATAAACCTGATAAATCATTCTAACTGCTATAGGTAATATTGCAGGACCCGATAAGCCTCCTGTTTTCGTAGCTAAAATAGGCTGTTCTTTCTCCACATCTATAGCCATACCTAGAAGTGTGTTTATTAAAACCAATCCATCAGCTCCAGCCTCTACAGATGCTTGGGCTGTATCAAGTATATTTGTTATGTTAGGGCTAAGTTTTACTAACAAAGGTTTTTCCACAACTTCTTTTAATTTAGATACTAAACTGTAAAGTGTATCTGGGTCTGAACCAAAGGCTAAACCACCTTTTTTTACATTTGGACAAGAAACATTTAACTCTAAAATATCGACCCCTTCCGTTTTGTTAAGATATTCTCCTACTTTTAGATATTCCTCTTCATCTTCACCAAACACATTGGCAACAATGACAGTATCGTACTCTTTTAACTTGGGAAGTATATTTTTAGCAAAGTATTCAACTCCCGGGTTCTGCAAACCAATTGAGTTCAACATTCCTGAAGGTGTTTCAACTATTCTCTGAGGTGGATTACCTGTCCTAGGTTTATAAGATAAGCCTTTTACTACAACAGCACCTAATTTAGATATATCAAAAAGATTTTGTGCAACCTCCAAACCATAACTGAAACATCCTGATGCAGTCCAAACTGGATTTTTAAATTTTATACCAAACAGTTCATAAGATAGAGAATTATCTAAGGGTTTTATAAAATTTGCCACCTTTTAAGCCTTTCTACATACTTATTTTTTGATAATTTTACCATTAAATTTTAATCAGCAAAATTTAGGAGATTTTTATATAAATATAATTATATTAATTAATATATTTGACATACTTAATATACTTTTTATAAATTAATAATTGCAAGCTATAAAAAATTAGCGTTAGTCGTTGTTAACTACAGTGTAAAGGTTTTTAATTAAGAGTGAAGTTTATTTGTTTTTTATAGATAGTAGCATATAGAATAATTAAGAAAGTTTAATGTAAAAATTTTAAAATGGAGGAGTTTTAAAATGGCAAAAGTTGTTATAGTTGGTGCAGGTTTTGCAGGTCATTATGCGGCTCTAGTCCTTCAAGATGCTATAAAAGGTAAAGGAAATCATGAGATAACAGTTATAAGTAGAGTTCCTAAGTTTACCTACATCCCTTCTCTAGTTTGGGTTGGTGTTGGACAAATGAGGGCTGAAGAAACTCAGTTTGATTTAAAACCTGTGTACGATAAAGTTGGAATTAATTATATTCATGGGACTGTAACTGAAGTTCATCCTGACCCTGAAGACCAGTATGTTGTTGTTAATCTTCCGAATGGTCAAACTCAAGAAGTTAAATACGACTATATTATAATTGCTACAGGACCTTACTTAAACTTCGCAGCAGTTGAAGGATTAGGACCAGAGAACGGTTATACCCAATCTATATGTACTCCACCTCACGCTACGGAAGCAGCTTCAAAATATCTAGAGTTAGTCAACAGATTACAAAAGGGGGAGAGAGCTAAAATTATTATAGGAACAGGACACGGTTTGGCGACATGTCAAGGTGCGGCATTTGAGTATATCTGTAATATCCACAATGACCTTGTAGACAGAGGATTAAGGGATAGAGTTGAGTTAATGTGGTTATCAAATGAACCTGCTTTAGGAGACTTCGGAATTGATGGATTGGAAACTAAGTATAAAGGTAAAATCTTTACTTCTGAAGATATGGCAAGATATGTATTTGAACAGTACGGCATTAAATGGGAAATAAGGTCTCATGTAAGAAAAGTTGAAGAAGGCAAGGTTTACACAGTTAATCTAGACGGTGAAGAGAAAGAGTTTGAGTTTGATTTTGCAATGTTAATACCACCATTTAAAGCTCAACCTATCAAATGGATAGATAAGGACGGAAACGATATAACGGATAAAATGTGTAATCCTGCTGGATTTGTAAAAGTTGACGCAAATTATGGAAAACCTTATGATGAG